>CBFCWS010000020.1:0-16905 GCA_965601765.1 uncultured Ilumatobacter sp.
AAGCGATTGACCGCGATCGTCCGCAGCCAGCTGTCGAGCGGCGCCCGCCCGCTGCAGCGAACCGATCGCGGCCGGGATCAGATCGCCGTGGGAGCACAGCACGGTGCTCGCCGGCGCGTCGGCGAGCAGCTCGAGCAGCGGTTCGACCGGTTCGTCCTCGCGCAGCCGCTTGTCGATCTCGACCGGGAGGTGGATCCGCTGGGCGAGCGGTTCGAGCGTCTGGACGCACCGGACGTACGGGCTCGACAGCAGCAGGCGGGGTTCGAGCCCGGCGAGGCGGTCGGCGACCCGAGCCGACTGCTTCCAGCCCTTCTTGCTGAGGGGGCGATCGACGTCGTCACCGCTCCACGCGCGCCGTTCACCGGCCTTGGCATGGCGGACGAGATAGATGCGGGACATCGTGAGATCATTCACCCTGTGGCATGGGTTGCGAAAGTGTAGAACGGCGCCGGTCCGCTACGCCCACCCGAGATCGTGCAGTCGTGAATCGTCGATGCCGGCCGCGTGCGCGATCTCGTGCACGACGGTGACGTAGACCTCGTCGATCAGCTCGTCGAGGTCGGCGCACATCTCGCACAGCGGTCGCCGGTAGATCGACACGACGTCGGGGATCTCGTTGCCCCACCGCTCGGTGTGGGGGGTGCCGTCGTAGAGCCCGAGCAGATCGGGCTCGTCGGGGTGCCGGTCGTGGACCTGCACCACGACGTTGTCGAGCACCGGCAGCAGCTCGTCGGGCAGGTCGTCGAGCGCGTCGGCGACCAACTGCTCGAACTGGTAGAGCGGAATGATCTCCACGTCCACAGTCTGATCAGCGCCGTGCTCGACGCCAACCGCGTCGGCCGAAGCCCCCGGACCGGCCCGGCCCGGCCGAGGCTGCGCGCGCCGACGCCAGATCCGCGACGGCGCATCCGACCCGTGTCACCATGACCGAATGGATCAACACCCACCACCGCCACCTGGATCGTCGCCGGCGCCGGCGCCGGGAGCCGAGCGAGGGTTCTTCGCTCGGCTCTTCGATCTGAGCTTCACCGAGTTCATCACGCCCAGCATCATCAAGGTGATCTTCGTGGTGGGCATCGTGCTCGCCGGTCTGGCCTCGCTGTTGGTGTTCGCCACGTTCGTCAACGAGGGAGGCGGCGCCATCGTCGCAGGGGTCGTGCTCGCACCACTGGTCTTCTTCGTCTACGTGCTGTTCGCCAGGGTGCTGTCCGAGGTGTACCTCATCTTGTTCCGCATCGAGGAGAACACCCGGCGGGACCGGGACTGAGACGGATCGGCGAGCAGACCGACGATCCCGTTCGGACGGTCTCGGACCTGCGACGACCGAGAGCTTCAGATGACCTTGAGCTTGGGGGAGTGGATCTGCTTGGGCTTGAGCTCGACGGCGATGTGCTCGGCGATCGCGCGGAACGCGGCCGCCGCCTCGCTGTCGGGTTGCACCGCGGTGATCGGTCGACCGTTGTCGCCGCCCTCGCGCAGGGCGGGAACGAGCGGGAGCCGGCCGAGCAGTGGGGCGCCGACCTCGTCGGCGAGCTCCTGGCCGCCACCGGCTCCGAACAGCTCGTACCGCGTGCCGTCGTCGCCGGTGAACCACGACATGTTCTCGATGATGCCCTTCACCGGCAGGTTGACCTTGTCGGCCATCGCCGCCGACATGCGGGCGACCTTCTGGGCTGCGGGCTGCGGTGTGGTCACGACGTACACCTCGCCGCGCGGCAGGTACTGGCTGAGGCTGATGGCGATGTCGCCGGTTCCGGGCGGCATGTCGACGAGCAGGAAGTCGGGGTCGTCCCAGAACACGTCGGTGAGGAACTGCTCGAGCGCCTTGTGCAACATCGGGCCGCGCCAGATCACCGCCTCGTCCGGCGGGGCGAAGTAGCCCATCGAGATGCACCGCACGCCCCACCGCTCGGGCGGTAGGAGCATCTGGTCGATCACGGTCGGGGGCCGGTCGGTGCCGAGCATCCGCGGGATCGAGAAGCCGTAGATGTCGGCGTCGACCACGCCGACGGAGTAGCCGGCTTGGGCGAGTGCGACGGCGAGGTTGGTCGTCACGCTCGACTTGCCGACGCCGCCCTTGCCGGAGGCGATCAGCAGGGGGCGCGTCGTCGAACCCGGCTGGGCGAACGGGATCGCCCGACCCTCGGCGTGGCCGTGCGCGCCGGCACTCCCGGCGGTGCCCGCAGGGTCGCCGTGGAGCGTGCGTCGGAGCGCCTCGCGCTCGTCGTCGGTCATCACCGTGAACTCGAGCTGCACGTCGTCGACACCGTCGAGCGCCCGCGCGGCGCCGGTCACGCGGTTGGTGATCTCCGCGCGCAGCGGGCAACCGGCCACGGTGAGCGCGACGAGGATGTCGGCGGTGCCGTCGGGTCGGACCTCGGCCCGCCGCAGCATGCCGAGGTCGACGATCGACCGATGCAACTCGGGATCCTCGACCGGTCGAAGAGCTTCGACGAGCTGATCACTGGTGGCAGCCATGCCCATCATTGTGTCGACCTCGAACGGGGTTTGCACTATGCGGATAGTAGAATCTCCGCATGGCGACCAGTCCCGGGTTCACGGCCACGGTGTCGGCGATCACCGACGCCTTCGGCGACCCGACGCGCCGCAGCGTCTACCTGTTCGCACGCGAGCACGGCGGCGAGCACGGCGTCACGACCACGTCGGTCGCCGCCGAGGTCGGCGTGCACCCCAACGTCGCCCGCCACCACCTCGACAAGCTCGCCGCCGGCGGGTACCTCGAGGTGCTGACCGGCAAGGTGCCCGGTGGTGGAGCGGGTCGGCCGTCCAAGCGCTATCGGGCGGTCGACGACGCGGCCGTCGAGTTCCCCGTTCGCAGCGACGACATGGTCCTGTCGCTGCTCGGCCGTGCACTGACCAGGCTGTCCCCGGCCGATGCCGAGGCGATGGCCGAGGAAGTGGGTGCCGAGTACGGCCGCGCGATGGCGGCGGGCCTCCAGGGCGATGCTCTCGAACAGGGTCATCGTTCGATGCGGTCCGCGATCCAGGCGGTCGCCGATGCGCTCACCGCCCACGGCTTCGCCGCCCACGCCGAGAGCCGGAACGACGGCCTGCGGATCATCAACGACCACTGCCCGTTCGGCGACGTCGCCATCGAGCATCCCGTCATCTGCGCGGTCGACCGCGGGATGGTCCGGGGCATGCTGAGCGAGCTCACCGGCGGTGGCACGCTCGACGTGGCGACCGAGTCGAGCCGCGCGGCCGGCGACACCTTCTGCACCACCACCGTCTGAGCGTCGCCGTCTGACCGTCGCCGTCGGAGGCCCCGACCGGGCGATCGCCGGCTCCGGTGACGCTACCGGCGGTGCTGCGCGTACTCGACGACGCGGGCCATCACCTCGTCGCCGGCGGCCTCGACCGAACCGGCGGCGAACGGGGGCTGCGGGTCGTACTCGATCATCAGCTGTGCCGCCTCGGCGGCGGTCCGGTCGAACAGCAGCTCCATCAGGCGGAGCGCCATGTCGATGCCGCTCGACACGCCGGCGGCGGTGATGATCCGACGGTCGAGGTGCTCGACGACCCGCGTGCCGGTCGGTGTCGCACCGTACGCCTCGAGCGCCGGGTAGGTGCTCCAGTGCGTGGTCGCCGTCAACCCGTCGAGGAGGCCGGCCGCACCGAGCACGAGCGAACCCGTGCACACCGACGTCGTGTAGCGGGTGGTCGGATGGGCGGTGCGGATCCAGTCGAGCATCCGCTCGTCGCGCGCCAGCGCTCGCGTCCCGAACCCGCCCGGTACGACGATCACGTCGGGGTTCCGCAGTTCGTCGAGGGCGAGATCGGCGGTGAGACCGAGGAAGCCGTTCTCGGTGCGGATCTCGCCGCGGGCCAGGCCGACGAACGCGATGTCGATGCCCGGATGGCGTTGCAGCACGTCGTACGGTCCGATGCCGTCGAGCGCCGTCATCTGCTCGAAGACCGGGATGGCCACGGTGATCTGCGGCTGCGCGTCGGTCATGGGACCCTCCAATCGGTGGTGACGCTACCGTGCGGCTCGTGAGCGGCGCGCCGATCCCATGTCGACCGGGGTTGGGCACCGCGCCGTTGGGATCCCTGCGGGAGGGACCCCTGTGGTGGGGACCGCAGGACCGCGACGAGGCGGTCGCGACCGTCGTTGCCGCGATCGACGCCGGCGTGGCCTTCGTCGACACCGCGCCGTTCTACGGGTGGGGGAGGGCGGAGTCGATCGTCGGCGACGCCCTCGGTTCGTTCGACGTGCGGCCGACGACACCGATCCTCACCAAGTGCGGCACCGTGCCACGCCACGACGGAGCTGTCGCCGAGGACGCATCGCCCGAGTCGGTGCGACGCGACGTGGAGGCGAGCCTCGAGCGCCTGGGCGTCGATCGCATCGACATCGTGCAGGTCCACGATCCCGATCCGGCGACGCCGATCGAGGTCACCTGGGAGACGCTGATGGCGCTGGTCGACGAGGGGGTGATCGGCGGCGCCGGTCTGTCGAATCATCCCGTCGGGCTGCTCGACCGCGCGCTCGCCGTGGGTCCCGTCGACGTCGTGCAGTGCCAGTACTCGCTGCTGTGGCGTGGTCCGGAGATCGACGGCGTGCTGGAGTGGTGCGGCGATCGCGGTGTGACGCTGCTCGCGTGGGCGCCACTGGCGAGCGGGTTCCTCGCCGACGGCTTCGATCTCGGTGCCCTGGATCCGACCGATCTCCGCCACGGTCTGAGGTGGGCGAGCGACCCGGCCGTCGCCGCGGCGAGGGGCGAGCTGGCCCGCGTCGCCGCGGACCGGGCGACGACCATGGCCGATGTCGCGGCGGGGTGGCTGCTCCGCGCCGCCGTCCGGCCGATCGTCGGCGCGCGCTCGGTCCGGGAGGCGACAGCACTTGGCTCGATGGCGCCGCTCGACCCGGCCACCCGATCCCGGCTGGCCGCGCTCGCGCCGGCGACGGGGTCGTGACATCCGAGGGTTGCGGAGGGCGGGTTGCCGGTCGTTGCGACCTCAGCGCTCGGCGGGATCGGCGGCGGTCACCGCGAGCTGAAGCTCGGGGCCGGCTCCCTCGAGTGCCCGCCGGCCCTCGGGCGGGAGCCCGTCGTCGGAGATCACGATGTCGGCGCGGTCGAGCGGTGCGATCTGTGCGAGTCCCTGCACGCCCCACTTGGTGTGGTCGGCGACGACGATCACCCGCCGCGACGCCTCGATCAGCGCCTGGTTCACCTCGGCCTCGGCGAGGTTGGGCGTGGAGTAGCCGGTGTTGGCGTCCATCCCGTGGACGCCGAGGAACAGCGTGTCGACGTGGAGCTTCTCGATGGACGAGGTCGCGATCGGCCCCACGAGCGCGTCGGACGGAGTGCGGATCCCGCCGGTGAGGACGACGGTCACGTCGAGCGCGCCGTACAGCGCCTGCGCGATGGTCGGTGCGTTGGTGACGACCACGACGCCAGGGACCGACGACGACCGCTCGACGAGCTCTCGGGCGAGCGTCCAGGTCGTCGTGCCGGCCGACCGGCGCGCCGCCGGCGACCGCCCGTCGGTACGCCGCCCGAGGATCTCGTCGCGCCGCGGCTCCGGTTGTGGCGGGCGCCGGTCGACAACGACGGGCTGAAGCTGATGGACGTCGCCACGCGGCGAGCGCGCCGGGGCATGCAGCCGATCGACCGGTGGGAGGACCACCGCCTGCACGAGCTCCCCGCGGACGATCTCGTCGGCCACGAGATGGTCGTGCAGCGCGATGTCGACGCCCTGACGTTCCGCCACGTCGTCGACATACCGGACGACCTCGGCGACCTGGCCCGTGTGGGGGTCGCGTTCGAGGTGCCGGCGCGGTTCGGCACGGTCCGCTGGTTCGGCCTCGGTCCCCACGAGAACTACCCCGACCGGGCCAGCAGCGCTCCTCTCGGCGTGTGGGAGGGCGCGCCTGACGAGCTGCCGTACCTCGTCCCGCAGGAGTTCGGGCTGCGCACCGAGTGCCGCTGGATCGAGCTGATCGCGGGCCCGGAACGGTTGGTGATCGACGTCGTCGAACCGATGGCGTTGCACTTCTCAGCAATCCATCACACCGCCGACGATCTGTATCGGGCGCCGACGGCGCTCGACCTCGTGCGCCGGCCGGGTGTCGTCGTCGGCCTCGACGTCGCCCATCGCGGCGTCGGCACCGCGAGCTGCGGCCCCGACACCCGCCTCGAATACCGCATCAGCCCGGGCCGCTTCGAGTTCGCGTACCGCGTCACCGTGACGAAGCAAGCCAGGCTTGCTTCGTCACGGTGAATACCGCTGCTCGGAGTGGTGGAGGGAGGGACGAGACTGGCGAGATGGTGGGCTGGTCACACGTCGATGCTGCGGTCGAGCGTGCGTTCCGCACGACCGCCGGTTCGCCGGCGGTCCAGATCGAGACCATCCCGGATTGCGGCTGCGACGCGTTCGACAGCGGCTCCCAGGACGTGCTCGACCTGCTCCGGGGGCGTTCCCGCCCCGGTGACGTCAGGCGTCGGTGATGCCGGCGCGGATCGCGCCGACCACCTCGTCGGGGACGTCGATCATCCCGTGCGCGTCGGCGGCGTGTTGCGCTGCCGCGGCGAGCACGTCGTCGTCGGTCTCGCCGGTGACGACGCCGTCGCACCCCGGGACCACGTTCGAGCATGCGAACTGCTTCATCGTTCCTCCGTTCGGGAGCACGCTCCCGCCTCAGGAGGGCCGCGCCATCGATCGAGCCTGATCGTCGGTGAGATCCATGTCGTGGACCGCCTTCGCATGCTCCTGCGCCGCGGCGACGACCTCGTCGAGGCCGGGGCCTCGCAGCACGGTGCCGCACGGACATTCGATGATGTGACCGCTCATGTCGTTCCTCACTGTGCGACGCTAGGGATCGGGGTTTGCCGGATCGTTGGAGGAAGCTTGGCACGTCTGTACCTGACCGGGGGCGTACGCCTCGACGGTCCGACCGGCTCGATCGTCGACGCCGATCTTCCCGGCACCCACGGGCGCATCGCCCTGACGGTCCTCGTCGTCGAGCGCCGGCCGATCCCACGCGACGCCCTCGCCGAAATCGTGTGGGACGGCCGACCCCCGCCCCGCTGGGACGCGACGCTGGCACCCACGATCAGCAAGATCCGCACGCTCATCACCCGCACCGGGCTGGACGGCCGGTCGATCGTCCAGTCGGTCGGGAGGACGTACGCGATGGCGCTGCCGGCGGAGGCCTGGGTCGACCTCGAGGACGCGATCCGGCGCCTCGACCGCAGCGAGGGCGCACTGCGCCACGGCGACCCGCGCGGCGCAGCGGCCGATGCGACGGCAGCGTCGGCCGTGCTCCGGCGGCCGTTCCTCGCCGGCATCGACGGGGAGTGGGTCGGCGCTCAGCGGCGGCGCCAGCGCGACCTGGCGCATCGCTGCTTCTCGCTGCTCGCCCGCGCGTGGATGATGCTCGGCGACATCGAGCTCGCGGTCACCAACGCGCGCTCGGCGATCGAGGTCGACCCGTACCGGGAGACCGCTCACCGTCTCGCGATCGAGGCCGAGCTGGCGCGCGGCGATCGCGGCGCGGCGCTGCGGGCTCTCGAGCGCTGCCGCACCGCGATGGCCGAGCTCGGCGTCGTGCCCGACCCGGCGACCGAGGGGCTGCTCGTCGTGCGGGGGTCGTGAGACGGGTGCCGCGACGAAACCGCCGCATCGCCCGCCCGACGGTGCGCTTACGCTCGCGCGGTGGCTTCTGTGCAGGTGTCCAACGTCGCGTGGCGACTCCCGAGCGGCGACGAGCTCTTCCGTGACGTCTCGCTGCGGGTGAGCACCGGTGAGCGCGTCGCCCTCGTCGGCGCGAACGGGTCGGGGAAGACCTCGCTGCTCCGGATGGTCATCGGCGAGACGACGCCGAGTGCCGGGACGATCTCGATCGACGGGGCGCTCGGCGTGATGGATCAGTTCGTCGGCACAGCGCACGACGGTGCGGTCGACGTCCGCTCGCTGCTGCTCTCGTTGTCGCCGGCCCGGATCCGCAGTGCTGCGGCGCGACTCGATCGGGCCGCCGGGCTGCTCGACCGCGAACCGATGCGCTACGCCGACGCGCTCGCCGCGTGGGGCGACGTCGGCGGGTACGACGTCGAGGTCGCCTGGGACGAGGCATGCGGGCGCACGCTCGGCAGCGACCTGAACGAGGTCGCCGAACGTCCGCTCCGGACGCTGTCGGGCGGCGAGCAGAAGCGGCTCGCGCTCGAGTTCCTCCTCGCCGGGGAGGCCGACGTCCTCGTGCTCGACGAGCCGGACAACTACCTCGACGTGCCGGCGAAGCGGTGGCTGGAGGATCGGTTGCGGCGCTCGAGCAAGGCGGTGCTGTTCGTGAGCCACGATCGCGAACTGCTCGCGGCGACGGCCACGAAGGTCGTGACGATCGAGGCGTCGGGTTCGTGGACGCACGGCGGTGGCTACGACGGCTACGCCGACGCGAAGGCGACCCACCAGGCCAAGCGTCAGCACGACGCTGCGCTGTACGACGACGAGCGCAGGCGCTTGGAGGCGCTCGTCGTCGAGATGCGACAGCGCGCGAGCATCAGCGAGAAGTTCGCCCCCAAGCTCAAGGCGGCCGAGACGCGCCTGCGGCACTTCGTGGAGAAGAACGAGCGGCCCGAGCAGGTCCGCGAGCAGCGCATCGACGTCCGCCTGCGTGGTGAGCGCAGCGGCAAGCGGGTCGTGATCGCCGAAGGCCTGTCGGTCGAAGGGTTGACCGACCCGTTCGACCTCGAGATCTGGTACGGCGAGCGGGTCGCAGTGCTCGGCGCGAACGGCGTCGGCAAGAGTCACTTCCTCCGGCTGCTCGCCGTGGAGGACCACCTCGATCACCTCGGGACGTGGCGGCTCGGCGCCAACGTCCGGACCGGGCTCTTCCACCAGACGCACGAGCACCCGGACTGGGTGGGCCGTACACCGATCGAGATCCTGCACGCCCACGACGTCGTGCTCGGTCCGGCGATGTCGAAGTTGCGCCGCTACGAGCTCGATGGGTGCGCGCACCAGCCGTTCGAGACGATGTCGGGCGGCCAGCAGGCCCGCTTCCAGATCCTCCTGCTCGAGATCGACGGCGCCAACCTGCTCCTGCTCGACGAGCCGACCGACAACCTCGACGTCGTGTCGGCCGAGGCGCTCGAAGCCGGTCTCGAGGGTTTCGACGGCACGGTGATCGCGGTCACCCACGACCGCTGGTTCCTGCGCGGCTTCGACCGCTTCGTCGTGTTCGGCGACGACACGACCGTCACCGACCACGACACCCTCCCCCCGACCTGGACGTGCCGAAGCAAGCCAGGCTTGCTTCGTCACACCCCGGTGCGAAGGTGGGGTGCATGAATCGCAGGCGACGGGTCGAGGTCGAGGGCGGGGTGCACCACGTCATGAACCGGGGGGTCAACCGGCAGCTGATCTTCTTCGGCGATGCAGACCGGGTGGAGTTCGGTCGGCGGCTCGTTGCGCTGCACGACGACTTCGGTGTCGACACCCTCGCCTACTGCTTGATGCCGAACCACTACCACCTGCTCGTGCGCGTGCCGTCCGGCGAGCTCTCGGCCGCGATGCAGTCGCTCGGGTGCAACTACGTCCGCCACACGAACGACCGGGTCGGGCGCGACGGGCCCCTGTTCCGGGCCCGCTTCCACTCGATCCCGGTCGCGACCGACCGGTACCTCGTCGCGGTCGCCCGGTACATCCACCGCAATCCGCTGGATCTGGCGGGCGTCGACACGCCCGCTCGGTACCGGTGGTCGAGCTACCGCGCCTACCTCGGCCACCGATCGCCGGCGCCGTTCCTCGACACGAGCACGCTGCTCTCCTGCTTCGGACACGAGACCGAGGCCCTCGCGACCATGACCGAAGGCGCCGCGGGGTCGCTCGACCTCGGTCCGATCGCCGAGACCGACGTCGATCAGGCGGTGGAGTTCGCGTTCGCCATCGACGACCTGACGGGCACCGACGAGGGCGGTCGATCACGTGTCGACCGGACGCTCCGGCTCCTGCTGAGCGACCGCGGGTTCCCCGCCCGCACCGACGACGATCGATCGATCGACGCCGTGCGAGCAGCGCGCTACCGGGCGCGCAAGCGACTGGTCAACGACCCCGCGCTCCGTCGCACGCTCGACCACGCACTCGGCCTGCTCGACGCTGCGTGACGAAGCAAGCCTGGCTTGCTTCGTCACGGGGGTCAGCGGCTGTTGAGCGCCTCGATCAGCTTGGGCATGACCTTGTGGATGTCGCCGACGATGCCGAGGTCGGCGACCCCGAAGATCGGTGCTTCCTCGTCCTTGTTGATCGCGATGATGTGCTTGGAGCCCTTCATGCCGACCATGTGCTGGGTCGCACCGGACACGCCGGCGGCGATGTACACGTTCGGCTTCACGACCTTGCCGGTCTGGCCGATCTGCATGGCGTAGGGCACCCAGCCGGCGTCGACGATCGCACGGGTCGCACCCGGGGCGCCGTGGAGGACACCGGCGAGCTCGTCGATCATCGAGAAGTTGGCCGCCTCGCCGAGCCCACGACCGCCGGCGACGACGACCGCTGCCTCGTCGAGCTTCGGGCCGGTCGTCTCCTCGACGTGCACCACCTTGACCGACGCGGCCCCCACCGCACCGAGATCGGGGACGGGTACCTCGACGACCTCGGCGGCTCCGGCGCCGCCCGCCTCGGCCTCGAACGACTTCGGGCGGAAGTTCGCCAGGTACGGGGTCTCGCCGGTGAACTCGGAGGTCACCAGCTTCTCACCACCGAAGATCTGGGTCGTGACGTGCACCTTGCCGCTGTCGACGTCGATCTCGGTGTTGTTGGTCAGCACCGTCCGGTCGAGCAGGACCGACAGGCGGCTCATCACGTCGCGACCGTCGTAGTTCTGCGGGAACATGATCAGGTCGGGCGACTCGCCGCCCTCGATCAGGGCTGCGATCGCCGCCGCGCCGGCGGGACCGGCGAACTTGTCGCCGAGGTCGCCGGTCGCGAAGACCTTCGCTGCGCCGTACTCGCCGAGTTGGGCGGCGAACGACGACGCATCGCCGACGACGAACGCCGAGACGTTGTCGCCGATCGAGCGAGCCTTGGTGAGCAGTTCGAGGGTGGCGGTGTTGGCGGCGCCGTCGGCGCCCTGGGCGAAGACCCAGACGTTGTCGAGTGACATGGTTCGTTCTTCCTCTCGTCTCGTATCGATCAGATGACCTTGAGGCCCTCGAGGAAGGCCACGATGTTCAGGTGGGCTTCGCCCTCGTCGACGATCACCTCGCCGGCCTCGCGAGCCGGTGCTTCGGCGACGTCGACGATCGACTGCGCGTAGCTGGCGACCTCGACGCCGAGATCGGCGGCGCTGACGGTCTCGACGGGCTTCGACTTGGCGGCCATGATGCCCTTGAAGCTGGGGTAGCGGGGCTCGACGACCCCGGCGGTGACGCTGATGACCGCCGGTGCGGGGCACTCGACCTCGTCGTAGCCGGCGTCGGTCTGGCGGTTCACCTTGAGGGTCCCGCCCTCGAACGCGACGCTCTTCGCGAAGGTCACCGACGGCAGCCCCATGACCGCGGCCATCTGCTCGGGGACCGTGCCGGTGTAGCCGTCGGACGACTCGGTGGCACCGATGATCAGGTCGGCGTCGCCGACGCGCCGGGCGGCGGCGGCGAGCACCTTGGCGGTCGACAGCGCGTCGGCGCCGGCCAGCGCCGGGTCGGAGACGACGACGCCCTTGGCTGCGCCCATCGCCAGCGCCGTACGCATCCCGGCGACCTCGCCGTCGGCCGCCATCGAGATCAGGCTGACCTCACCACCGCCGGCCGCGTCGACCAGCTGCAGGGCCATCTCCACGCCGTAGCTGTCGGCCTCGTCCAAGATGAGCTTGCCGTCTCGCTTCAGCGTGTTCGATTCGGGATCCAGTTCGCCCGGCGCGGCCGGGTCGGGGATCTGCTTGACGCACACGATCACATCCATGGTCGCTCAAGCTACCGGCCACTCCCGGCGCGCTCATAGCCGAGACGGGCCGGACCCCGGCCGGGCCGCGGATCGTGCCGCCGCGGCGACCGACGATTCGACGCCCCACGAGCCGAGCGCGTCCCACTGATACCGTTCGTGTCTTGCGCGTCATGCTGGTGGTGAACTCGTTCGCGTCGTCGGTGACGGCGCGCAACACCGTCATCGTGCACCGCCGGCTCGCACGCGGCAACGAGGTGGAGCTGGTCGAGACCAACCGCCGCGGTCACGCGACGCGGTTCGCGATCGACGCCGCCCGACGCGGCTTCGACGTCGTCGTCGGGTTCGGGGGCGACGGCACCTTGAACGAGGTCGCCACCGGGATCGCCGGGACCGACGTCGCGCTCGGGGTCCTCCCCGGCGGCTCCACCAACGTGTTCGCCCGATCGATCGGGATGCCCAACGATCCGCTCGCGGCCGTCGAGCTGCTCGCCGGCGGGATCGAGGCGGGCATGGTCCGGCGGATCGGGCTGGGCCGTGCGAACGGTCGCTTCTTCTGCTTCCACACCGGCATCGGGTACGACGCCGCGGTGGTCGAAGCGGTCGAGCAGCGGGCGTCGCTCAAGCGATGGCTCGGTCACCCGATGTTCATCACGGCGGCCCTCACCACGTGGTTCCGGGGCTACGACCGCCACCGCCCGCACTTCGCCGTCGCCAGCCCGGACCACGGCGACATCGGCGACGCCTACTTCTCGATCGTGCTCAACACGAACCCCTACACCTATCTCGGGAACCGGCCCTTCGACCTGTCACCGGTCGCGACGCTCGACGACCCGCTCGTCGTGATCACGTTCCGGGAGCTCGCCGTCGGGGCGTTCCTGCGTGGGGTGGGCGCGGCGCTGCGAGGTGGTGGTGTCGCGACGAGCGAATCGCTCGTCGAGTGGCGCGACGTGACCGCGTTGTCGGTGACCACGCTCGGCGACGAGGGGTTCCCCATCCAGCTCGACGGCGACTACCTGGGCAAGGTCGACCGGCTCGACATCGAGCACGTCCCGGATGCGGTCGATCTCGTGTACCCGGCCGAGCCCGACTCATCCGAGGACGCGTGACCGGACCGCGAGCGCGACGTCGGGCACGTTGGTGCAGACGCCGTCGACACCCCATGCCACCATCTCGGCGATCGTCGACGGGTCGTCGACGGTCCACACGTTGACGGCGAGCCCGACGGCGTGGGCGGCGCGCACGACGTCGGCGGTGACGGCGCCGACCGACGGGTGGACGGCGGTCATCCCGGCGGCGGCGATGCGGTCGAGCAGCGCTCGGTCGAGATCGCCGACCAGCAACGCGGTGCGGAGGCCGGGCGCGACCGAGGCCGCCCGCGCGACGGTCTCCCAACGGAACGACGACACGAGCCACCGCAGGTGTGGCGGTCGGGCGAGCAGCACGTCGGCGACTGCGGCGGCGATGTCGTCGTGAGGGTCGTGGTCGGGTTCGCCGGGTTGGTTCTTGATCTCGACGTCGACCGCGACGCCTGCGCACGCGTCCAACGCGTCGTCGAGGCTCGGCACGTGCTCGGGCAGGTCGGCGGCGGACGTCCGGACGAGCACGCGACCGTCGGGGAGGACCGCGTCGTGGTGGACGACGAGACGTCCGTCGGCCGTCCGCCGCACGTCGAGCTCGATCGCGTCGGCGCCCATCGAGACGGCGTGCCGGAAGGCGGCGACCGTGTTCTCCGGCTCGGCTCGGGAGGCGCCGCGATGTGCGATCACCTGGGTCATCACCGTCCAGCGTACGCCCGTTGCCCATCGCTTTTTCCGATGGGTGTGCACGACTTCACCGATGGTCTTGTCAAGGACTTCCCGGGGTCCTATGGTCGAACTTGCACTTGACATGTACGTGCCGTTCAGACGCCGATCACATCGCCGTCACGTCCACGACATGTCACGGAGGCACCGCCGCCCACATATCTACGAGGAGTCCGTCGTGTCGCACCTCGCGTCCCAACTCGCGCTCGCCGCAGCAGATGACTCATGGAGAGAGTTCGCACTGTGTCGCGACACCGATCCCGAGTTGTTCTTCCCGATCGGGACGACCGGCCAGGCGCTGGTCTCGATCGATCACGCCAAGCGCGTGTGTGCCGAGTGCACGGTCAGCCGGGCGTGCCTCGACTACGCACTCGAGACCAACCAGGACGCCGGTGTCTGGGGTGGTCTCGCCGAGGAGGAGCGCCGGGTGATCCGGCGCCAGCGAGCCGCTGCGGCCCGTGCGGTCCGCGCCGCTCGCGCCGGCAGCTGATCGCTCCGTCCGCTCACGCGTTCGGACGGAGCGCATCCTCGACGCGATCGGTGAGCCGGGCCTGGACCGTCGGCGCGAGATCGGCGCCGGTGCGCACGTCGAGGTCGACGACACCGGGCTCGGACGGCCGCGCGAGCACGTCGCCGACGAACACCACGTCGGTGAGTCCCTGCGTGCCGGCCAGCCCGCGCAGGACGCCGGCCGCGTCGTCGGCGTCGACGTCGTCGGGGACGTGGATCCGCAACGTCGACGTGACCGCCTCCTGGGAGAGGTTGCAGACGATGCCGAGCGACGCGTTCGGGACGTGCATCGTCGAGTCGGCGTCGCGGAGGCGGGTGCTGAACAACCCGATGTGGTCGACCACGGCCCGGACGGGATCGCCCGAACCGAGATCGACGACGAGCTCGTCGCCGGTGCCGTAGCGGTCCTCGAAGTGCACGCTCAACCCCGTGAGGTAGTCGTTGACGCGGTGCTGGCCACCGATGGCGAGGCCCATGCCGAGGAAGCCGGCGCCCGACAGGAAGAACGCGGGGTCGATCTCCAACAGGTGGAACACGACGACCGCCGCCACCAACCAGATGCCGAGCGAGACGAGGTGGTTGACCATGCGGGTGGCGGCATCGATCCGCTGGCGGCGTCGTTGCTCGACGACGTCGGCCCCCTCGAGGCCGGGGCGGCGGATCCGGACCCGCCAGAGTCCGAGCGGGGAGCCGCCGACGGCGGACTCGAGCACGCTGCGACGGGCGAGGCGCCTGATCGCGCCGCGGAGCACGAACCGGGTGAAGCGTGATGCGGTGGCGGCGGCGAACGCGACGAGCAGGACGACGCCGGGACCGGAGGCGAGCCAGGCGATGAAGTCGACGAACGACGAGAGCAGACTGGTGAACACGGCGACAGTGTGCCAGCGATCCGGGAAAGTTTACGATCAGGTGACGAATGTGACGAATGTCGTCATACCGGGCGTTCAGCCGTCGACGACCTCATCCGGCGCTCGCTGGTGCACCGGAACGGCCAGCTCGACGATCGTCCCGGTCGTCCAGTCGCCGGTCGTCGACCAGAGCGTCGCCGCCTCGGCGGCCGTCAGCGGTCGCATCTCGATCGTGCCGTTGAGCTCGGTCGTCACCAGCGTGCGCACGATCGACAACCCCAGCCCGGTCGCGGTCTCGATCGTGTGCGAGGGGTCGACACCGCGACCGTTGTCGATCACGGCGAGGCGGATCTCGTGCTCGTCGTGGTCGAGCCGGACCAGGACGTCCCCGCCGGCCGAGCCCTCGTCGATCCCGTGGTCGACGGCGTTCTGGAGCAGCTCGGTGAGCACCACGGACAGCGGGGTCGCGGTCGAGGACGGGATGCGACCACCGTCGCCGTGCACCGAGAACTTGATCGGCCGGTCGGGCGACTGCAGCCCTTCGTCGGCGAGGCGGAGCAGCGGCCGGACGATCTCGAGGAAGGTCACGTCGTCGCCCGGCTCGCGCGAGAGGGCCTCGTGCACGAGGGCGATCGTGCGGATCCGTCGGACCGACTCGCCGACCGCGTTCATCGCCTCCGGGTGGGTGAGTCGCCGCGCCTGGAGACGGAGCAGCGACGAGATCGTCTGGAGGTTGTTCTTCACGCGGTGGTGGATCTCGCGGATCGTCGCGTCCTTGCTCAGCAGCAGGCGATCGCGCTTGCGCAGCTCGGTCACGTCGCGGATCAGCAGGATCGCCCCGGTGACCCTGTCCGCCTGCAGGAACGGGATGCACCGGCACAGCAACGTGACGTCGATGCCCTGCTCGAACTCCTCGATCACGGGCACGCGGCGCTCGAACGCCTGGCGGACGGGACCGTCGTGGAAGCCGAGCTCGGCGAGCCGCATGCCGATGGGGGAGGCCTGGATGCCGACGCGGTGGAGCGCCGAGTTCGCGTTGGGGGACAGGTAGGTCACCTCACCGCGCTCGTCGAGCCACATCACGCCGTCGCCGACACGAGGCGCTGCACTCGAGTCGCCGACGCGGTGCGGGTAGGGGAACGAACCCACCACGATCATGTCCACGAACCGCTCGAAGAGCGAGCCGTAGGCCTCCTCGAGGTCGCCGGGCCGGCGTCCGGCCTGTTCGACCCAGGCCCGGGTGAGCACGGCGATCGGACGTCCGTCGAACGAGACGGGGATCGCGGTCACGTGCGTCTCGCCGACCACGCCCTCGCCGATCACCTCGCCGGAGCGGATCTCGCCGGTCTCGTACGCGTCCGCGAGCATCGACACCTCGCTCGGGTCCGCCCAGGTGCCCACCCAGTCGGACGCGTACATCGTCTGCGCAGTCGCCGGGCGGACCTGGGCGACCACGTGCCACGCGCCGTCGAGCGCGGGGACGTACAGGAGCAGATCGGAGAACGACAGATCGGCCAGGACACCCCATTCGGAGACGAGATGGTTGAGGTGTGTGATCTGGTCGTGGTTGAGGTGGCTGTGGTCCCGCACGAGCTCGGTGAGTTTCGACACACCACGAGTCTGTCGGATCCGACGCGTCGCCGCACAGGGTCGCAGCCGCACGAGGCGTGCGATGCCGTACGCTCGGCACATGGCCGAGACCACGGCTGACGGTGCCGAGACCGTCACGGCGTCGAGCGGGTGGCCGGTGGGTGCTGACTGGCGCCCGGAGCTCACCCGGGCGCACGAGCGGCTGCGCGAAGAGCTCGGTGACGACGGGATCGTCCTGCCGGGCGGTCCGA
>CBFCWS010000021.1:0-16702 GCA_965601765.1 uncultured Ilumatobacter sp.
GGAGGGGACCCCGAAGAAGCGCTCACCGAGCGTTGTGACCGTCAGCCCCTCGATGAGATCGCCGGGGCCTCCGAAGTAGAAGTCCCGGGCGAACACGTCCATGTCGACGTTGGTCGCCAACAGGTCTGCTCCGGAGAGCCCGACCTGCTCGGCGCAGATCGTGAGCACCGTGTTGCCGGTGTTGGTGGCGTGCTCGGCGAAGAAGAACGCCCCCAGCGCGCCGCTCGTGAGATCGAGCACCCACGAGAGCTGGCGACCGTCGCTGATCGTGGTCGGCCCCGAGACATCGCGGTTGAGCACGACGAAGTCGTCGGTGCCGTCCTGGTCGACGTCGAGGGTCACCTGGTGGCTGACCGGCACGAGGTGCGACTGGTCGTCCCAGGTGTCGATGGCGAACTGCCAGAGGAACGACGGTTGGGCCGAGCAGAAGTTGGCCGGCACCGGGATCGTGTTGATCCCGACCGACTTGATGTCGGGCATCGGGCTCTGGCCGCCGATCGGTCCACGTGGCATCTCGGGGCTCTCGGCGAGCAACGAGTACGCGTCGAGCTGGGCCGTGCCGGCGCCGCTGTTCGTCAGACCGACGGTCGCCGTGCCCCCGGTCGGGAACGTGTCGGACGCAGCCGTCGTGTTCGCTGCCTTGCGGGGCAGGACCTGCCACGGGATGTTGATCTCGTGACCGGCGCCGTTGTCGAGCACCAGGTAGCCGTCGTACTCGTTGAGCGACAGCGCCGAACCGTCGGCGCCGTTCGACCCGGAGTTCATGGCGTTCGCCGGGAGCTTCGAGCCGTCGATGGTGAGCGTGACGTCGAAGGTGGCGTCACGGCCGAGCCCCGGACGGACGTCGACCCGGTTCACGGTGGCCACGCTGACCGCACCGCTGGCGGCGTCGTTGCCGAACCGGAACGTCGGCGTCACCGAGTACGAGTGCTGCTCGTTGGAGAAGTTCCTGACCCGGACCGTCCGGGTGAGGCTCAACGTGCCGTCGACCTCGTGCATGCCGAAGCTGAGCGCGGCCTGCGGCGCACCGTCGTCCCACGCCGCCGTCGGAGCGGCGATCGCGCGGTCGACACGGACCTCACCGCCGCCGATCCTCGTGATCTCGGCGGGGCCGGAGAACGGGTCGATGTCGATGTCGGTCTCGGCGTTGTTCATCAGCAGCGACTTCGTCGCGTTGGGATCGAGCGCACGACCGTTGGCGTTGCCCTGGCCGTTGCCCTGCTGGTTCGTGCTGAAGCCGTCGAGCAGCAGCGCGGCGGAGCCGGCGACCATCGGCGCGGCACCAGAGGTGCCGCCGAAGGGGCCGGTCCCCGTCCCGGAGCCGGCGATCGCCGACACCGATGCCCCGGGGGCGCCGATCTCGGGCTTGATCTGCTGGTAGTAGTTCGACGGGCCACGCGACGACGACCCCACCATCTGGCCGATCAGCGGCAGCTGGTTGGCGGGATCGAGGGTGAGCGTCGCACCGACCTGGGACTTCAGCAGGTTGCTGTTCGCCTGGTCGATCATGTAGCCGGGGATGTCGATCGGGCGGTCGCCGCCGTCGCCGCCGGAGAACGGCGCACCGGGCGCGACGAGACCGATGATCCCGAGCACGCCGCCCGCGTCGGAGACGTTCTTGATCTTGAGCGTGAAGTTGCAGGCGCCCCGGTCGACGAGGACCACGAGGCCGCTCAGGGAACCCGGGGCGAATGGTGCGCACCCGTTGAGGTTGCCGCCGGCACCGTCGCCGTACTGGACGGGGCCGCTGATCACGCCGGTCGGCGCGACCGACCACGGCTGGAACACCGCGGGGATCTGGTTGCCGCCGATCTCGAGGAGCTGCAGACCGGCCGACGGCACCTGGGTCTGCGCGACCGAGAGCGCCGACGGCGCCGCAGCGGGCGTTCCGGTGACGTAGGGCTTGTCGCCGGAGTTGCCGGCCGAGGCCACGGTCAGGATGCCGAGCTCGGTCGCACCCTCGACGGCCTGCGCGAGGTCGTCGTCGAAGGGCTGGCCGTATGGCGAGCCGAGCGACATGTTGATGATGTCGACCCGGTCGCGCGTGCGGCCGTCGCCGTCGGGGTCGGCGGCGTAGTCCATGCCCTGGATCAGGGCGACGCCCGAGCACGAGGACGACACGGCGGAGCAGACCTTGACGGCGAGGAGCGACGCTCCGGGGGCGACCCCGTCCACGCCGGCGGTGATGTCGGCGACGTGCGTGCCGTGGCCCTCGAAGTCGATCGGGTCGGGGTCGGGCAGGAGCGGACCGTTCGGCCACGCCTCGCCGACGAAGTCGAAGCCCTCGACCACCTTGTCGGTCGGGAACAGCCCGTCGCGGGTGGTCTGGCGGGGGTCGCCCGGCGCGGTGCCGTAGGCGGCCTCGTACGCCTCCAGCGTGCCGGGGCCGCCGAGCCCGGCGTGGGTGTAGTCGATGCCGCTGTCGAACACGGCGACCGTCACGCCGCTGCCGTCGACGCCCTCGGCCTGCACCGCCGATGCGCCGATGTAGGGGACGGTCTCGCTCAGGTCGAGCTCGTAGTCGCCGACCGGCGCGACGCGCGTGACCGCCGGGTCGGCGGCGATGTCGGCGAGCGTGTCGGCGTCGGCCTCGACGAACACGGCGTTGAGCACCCGCTGGACGGCACCCAGCGAGGTCGCGTCGCTGTCGATACGGTCGAGGCGGTTGAGGAACGCCCGCTGCTGCCCGGTCACCTTGTCGACCTGGCGGCTCTGCGCCGCCGGCGTGACGGCACCGGACTCGGCGAGCGACGCCTCGTCGAGGTGCACGATCACCTGGGTCGGGCCGCTGCGACCGACGAGCGAGCGTTCGAGCACGTCGGCCGCGACGTCGTCGACGACGATCGGCTCGTCGAGCTGCAGGTCGCCGATCGCCTCCGGCAGGGGGCGATCCTGCCGATCGGGACCGTCGTCCTGTGCGTACACCGCCGAAGCGGTCGCGAGTGACGCCACCGATGCCAGCACCAGTGCCGATGAGATCTTTCGCATGAGAGCCCCTACGGTCGTTGACTGACGCGCAGTGCACCGTCGACCACCGCGCGTCCCGGAAGGTTAGACACGGTTCCGATCCCGCTCGCAAGTCGCAGCCGTGTCGCTCGACCCCGGCAGCACCGGCTCGGGAGGCGGCTAGCTTCGTCGCGACGGCCGTCGTCCCGGTGTCGTCCCGGTGTCGTCCCCGGAATCGTCTCAGCGTCGTCTCGGTCAGGCGCCGGGTCCGACGTGGAGCGTTCGCATCATCTCGTGGTCCTCGCGGGAGAGGATGTGGCGGTGCCACACGTATCGGCCGGGCTCGTCGGACGTCGCCCCGATCTGCGTGATCTGGTCCGGCAGCGCGGTCACCATGTCGACGCCGGCCGCCCGAACCGGTCAATCCTCGATGCCTGATGCCCCGCCGAATCCGAAGCGCCCGACATCTCGACCATTGCGCCTCGCCTGCGTCAGGTGTGCGCAGCACACGCGGGCGTCCGGGCGCGGAGAACATGCAGGTCGACACGAGCGAATTCGCAGGTGTCGAGCTTCTCCATCCGCTACCGGAATTGCTACGTTGACCGCAGGGTTCGGGAGGGGTTTCGCCACGAAACACAGGGGGCCGCCATGGGTGCCGATCGTTGGACACGTCGTGACTTCATCCGCGTCGGGGGGGCGGGCGGTGTCGGGCTCTACCTGCTCGGCCGCACCGGCGCCGACCTGTTCGGCGCACCGTCCGTGCGAGCCGCCCACCAGGGCCCCGGGTTGAGCGACCCGGCGCTCCAACCCAAGTTCACCACCGCCGTCCCGAATGCGCTCGACCCCGGGTTCATCTTCAAGCCCAAGCAGGGCGCGATCGACGTCGGGGTCGCCCCCGCCGTGCAGTACACCGGCTTGGTCGACCCGGCGAGCGGGTCGCCCGTGCCGACGACGATCTGGGGCTACGGCGACGCCTCCGACGACATCCACACCTGGCCCGGCCGCACGTTCGAGGTGCAGAGCGGTGAACCGCTCGCGGTGACCTGGGAGAACAAGCTCGGCGGACAGCCATACCTGCTCACCGGCAAGGACAACGGCACCGCCGGCGACTTCACCGGCCGGTCCGTCGTCGACACCAACCTGCACTGGGCGTACAGCCTGCACGGGTACGAGGGCTACAGCATCGAGACGGACGGCGTGCCGATCGTCGCCCACGTGCACGGGGGCCACACCGACTTCCAGTTCGACGGCAACCCGGAGTTCTTCTTCTCCCCCGGCTGGGCGGTGCAGGGACCGCAATGGGTGCAGAAGGAGTACGTCTACGACAACAGCCAGCCCGCCGGGACGGTCTGGTACCACGACCACGCGCTCGGCATCACCCGGCTCAACGTCTACACCGGAATGGCCGGGTTCTACATCATCCGCGACGCCTTCGACACCGGGAAGAAGAACAACCCGCTCGACCTGCCGGCGTTCCCGTACGAGGCCGCCTTCGCCATCCAGGACCGCATGTTCAAGGCCGGCGGCGAACTGTTCTACCCGGCGTTCCCGGGCGATCCCTTCTACGAGGACTTCATCACCTCGGAAGGCGCCATCCTGCCCGAGGACCTGTTCCCCGGCGGGGGACCGACCGGGCTGGCCGAGTTCTTCGGCGACCACATGGTGGTGAACGGCAAGATCTGGCCGCAGATGGACGTCGAGCCGCGCAACTACCGGCTGCGCTTCCTCAACGGCTGCGACAGTCGCTTCCTCGCCGTCCAGTTCTTCGAGGTGCCCGCCGGCGCAACCGACTTCAGCGCCGTGTACGAGCAGCTCGACTTCACCGTCATCGGCAGCGACCAGGGCCTGGCCAGCGCGCCGACCACGGTGGACACGCTGCTGATGGAGACCGGTTCCCGCTACGACATCGTCTTCGACTTCAAGCGCGTGACGCCGGGCAACCGGGTGATCATGAAGAACATCGGCGGCGACGAACCCTTCGGTGGCGACATCCCCGGAGAGCACGTGTTCGGCGAGACCGACCGGATCATGGCCTTCGACGTGGTGCTCCCGATGAAGGGAGCACCCGACCCCAGCCCGACGGGAATCGACTTCGGACCCGTCGTCCCCACACCGACCCGGCTGCGCAAGGTGGCGCTGTTCGAGGGCAAGGACGAGTTCGGCCGCCTACAGCCACTGCTCGGCACCGCCGAGCCCGCCACCGACTACGTCCACACTGCGATCAACTGGCCGGCCACACCCGAATACCAGCAGGCCAAGCTGCCCGACGGGACGGCGCATCCGCTCGTGGGCCAGATGGAAGGTTCCATTGCGTGGCACTCACCGACCACCGAGAACCCTGCGCTCGACGCGACCGAGGAGTGGGAGATCTGGAACGTCACCGGCGACGCCCACCCGGTCCACCTCCACCTGGTCAACTTCGAGATCCTCGGCCGGCAGGAGATCGTCTGGGACTCGGCCACGAACGAGGAGGACCGAGTCCTCGACGTCGACCCCGAGACCTACGTCGCAGACGGCACCTATCTCGTCACCCAGCCGACGGTGCAGCACAACTCGGTCGCAGGTGATCAGGACACGTACGGCATCGGCTTCCGCATCATCAACAAGACCTACGGTGCGGCCGTCCCGCAACCCGCCGAGTACGTCGAGAACGCGCCGAAGGACATGGTGACGGCGCTGCCGAGCCAGATCACCCGGATCAAGGCGACCTTCGACAAGCCGGGACGCTACGTGTGGCACTGCCACATCCTCTCCCACGAGGACCACGAGATGATGCGGGTGATGCACGTCGGCCCCGGCGCCTGAACGGGCTCGTCCGTCGCCGGCCGGGGCCGTGGCGCCTGCCGGTGACGATCGACCCTGGCACGGCGCGGGCGCGACGGGTGCATGCTGGCGGCATGGAGTTCCACGCCGTTCCCCTCGCGCTGCCCGATGACGCCAACGTCATCGTCGGGCAGGCCCACTTCATCAAGACGATCGTCGACCTGCACGAGGCGCTGGCCTCGGCGGCCCCCGGGCTGCGCTTCGGCGTGGCGTTCTGCGAGGCGTCGGGGCCCCGCCTCGTGCGGCGCTCCGGCAACGACGAGGAGCTGACCGCCGCTGCGGTGCAGGCGGCGCTCGAGATCGGCGCCGGCCACTGCTTCGTCATCTACCTTCGCGACGGCTTCCCGCTCAACGTCCTCGACCGGGTGCGGGCCGTCCCGGAGGTGGTCGCCGTGTTCTGTGCCACCGCCAACCCGCTGGAGGTGCTCGTGGCCGAGACGGCGGCGGGACGGGGCGTGATCGGCGTCGTCGACGGGCAGACCCCGGCGGGCGTGGAGAGCGACGAGGACGTGGCCGCCCGTCTGGGCCTGCTCCGGCAGATCGGCTATCGCGTCTGACACGCACCGGCCGCCCCGTGGTGCCCTCGTCGACGGCCGCCCGGACTCGGCCGGCGCGGTCGGGGCACCGTCCCGCCGGCGGACCCCGCCGTACCCTCACCCGTCGTCACCCGGCAGGGTCGGCCGCGCCGTCGGGGTGGCGACGACCGAATCCGCCGCCGCCGGGAGTCCGGATCTCGAACCGGTCGCCGGGACCGACCTCGACGTGGATGTTGCCGGGGAGCTCCTCCACGGTGCCGTCGGCGCGGATCACTCGGTTCCGTCCCACGGCACCGGCGTCCCCACCGGCGAGCCCGAAGGGCCGCACCGACCGTCGTGACGACAGCACGTTGACGTCCATCGGGGTGGTGAACCGGACCCGTCGCACGGCGCCGTCGCCACCGCGGTGGGCGCCCGCTCCGCCCGACCCGCGGCGGATGTGGAACGTCTCCAGGAGCACCGGGTAGCGCCACTCCAGCACCTCGGGATCGGTCAGCCGGGAGTTGGTCATGTGGGTGTGTACGGCGTCGCATCCGCTGCTCGACGCCGTCGCCCCCGCTCCCCCGCAGATCGTCTCGTAGTACTGATGGCGCCCGTCCCCCCAGGTGAAGTTGTTCATCGTCCCCTGCGAGGCCGCCATCGCCCCGAGCGCCCCGAGCAGCGTGTCGACGATCAACTGCGAGGTCTCCACGTTGCCGGCGATCACCGCCGCCGGATAGCGCGGGTTGACCATGCTCGACTCGGGCAGCACCACGTCGAGAGGTTTCAGACAGCCCGAGTTGAGCGGGATGTCGTCGTCCACCAGGCAGCGGAACACGTAGAGCACGGCGGCGTGGGCGATCGCCGAGGGGGCGTTGTAGTTGCCCGGGTGGGTGGCGCTCGTGCCGGTGAAGTCGATCGTCGCCGACCGGCCGGCCCGATCGACGGTGATGCGCACGCTCACCTGGTGCCCGTCGTCCATCAGGCCCGTGAAGCTGCTGTCGGACAGGGCGTCGATCACCCGCCGCACCGACTCCTCGGCGTTGTCCATCACGTGACCCATGTACGAGTGCACGACGGGGAGGCCGTAGTGGTCGACGAGGCGCAACAGCTCCGCCACCCCTCGCTCGCATGCCGCCACCTGCGCCTTCAGGTCGGCCACGTTCAGATCCGGGTTGCGCGCCGGGTGCGGCCCGGAGCCGAGCAGTCGGCACAGCTCGGCCTCCCGGAAACGGCCCTCCTCCACGAGGAGGAAGTTGTCGATCAGGACACCCTCCTCGTCGACGCTGGTACTGTCGGCCGGCGCCGACCCGGGAGTCGTCCCGCCGATGTCGGCGTGGTGGCCGCGGGCGGCGACGTAGAAGACCGGCGGCTCGTCGGGAGCGTCGAACACCGGTCGCACGACCGTCACGTCGGGCAGGTGCGTGCCGCCGGCGTAGGGAGCGTTCATCACGAAGACCTGCCCGGGCGCCATCCCCGGGTTGGCGGCGACGATCGACTTGATCGACTCGCTCATCGAGCCGAGGTGAACCGGGATGTGGGGGGCGTTGGCGATCAGCTCACCCGCCGGGTCGAACACGGCGCAGGAGAAGTCGAGCCGCTCCTTGATGTTCACCGACGACGCCGTGTTCTCCAGCACCACCCCCATCTGCTCGGCGATGTTCATGAACAGGTTGTTGAAGATCTCCAACTGGACGGGGTCGACGCCGGTCCCGACGGCCGCCTCCCGGCGGGGCACCACTCGCCGTAGGACGAGGTCGCCGGACTCGGTGATCCGCCCGCGCCATCCCGGCTCGACGACGGTCGTCGCGTTCGGCTCGACCAGCACGGCCGGGCCGTCGACACGGGAGTCGCCGGCCATCCTGGTCCGGTCCAGGAACGGGGTGTCGTGCCACTCACCCCCCATCAGTGTCGGATGGCTGCCCAGGAGGACCGACGACCCGACGTCGTCGCGGGCACCGGGGCCGCTGCTCCGTCCGCTCAGATCGACCTCCGGGGCGCCGCCCACGGCTTCGACCTGGACCGATTCGACGATGAGGTCACGGTCCGGCGCCACGAAGCCGAAGCGGGCGCGGTGGATCGCCTCGAACCGGGCCACGAGCTCTTCCACGTCGCCGTCGTCGACGAACAGCGCCGTGTCGGACCCGGTGTAGCGGAGGGCGACGCGCCGCACGACCGTCAGGGCGTCGTCGTCGACGGCCTGGGCCGCCAACGCCGCCCGGCAGCGGGTGGTCAGCCGCTCCCACGTGGGGACCAGTGCGTCGAGGCACTCCTCGTCGAGTGTCCGCTCGACGGCGAGGTCGGCCACCTCGCGCACGTCGGCCAGCCCGATCCCGACCGCCGACAGCACCCCGGCGTGGGGATGGATGTGGACCGTCGTGATGCCGAGACGATCGGCGACGAGGCAGGCGTGCTGGCCACCGGCGCCGCCGAAGCAGGCCAGCGCGTATTCGGTCACGTCGTGACCCCGCTGGACCGAGATCCGTTTGATCGCGTTGGCCATGTTCTCCACCGCGATGTCGAGGAAGCCCGTGGCGATCGAGTCGACCGTGTGCGCGCCACCGGTGGCTGTGCGCACCTCCCCGGCAAGGGCGGCGAAACGCCGCCGGGTCTCCTCGACGGCGAGCGGCCGGTCACCGCTCGGCCCGAAGGCGTGCGGGAAGTACTCGGGGCGGAGCTTGCCGACCACCACGTTGCAGTCGGTGATGGCGAGCGGACCCCCGTTGCCGTAGCTCGCCGGGCCGGGGTCGGCGCCGGCGGAGTCGGGGCCGACGCGCATCCTGGCGCCGTCGAAGTGGAGGATCGACCCGCCACCGGCGGCGACGGTGTGCATGTGGATCATCGGGGCGCGGACGCGCACGCCGGCGACCTCGGTGTCGTAGGTCCGCTCCAGTTCGCCCGAGAAGTGCGACACGTCGGTGGAGGTACCCCCCATGTCGAAGCCGATCAACCGGTCGAACCCGGCGGCGGTTCCGGTGCGGACCATGCCGACCACGCCGCCGGCGGGGCCCGACAGCAGCGCGTCCTTGCCCCGGAAGCGGTGGGCGTCGGCGAGGCCGCCGTTGGACTGCATGAACATCAGCAGGGGACCGTGCCCCGACGGGCGGAGACGGGTGTCCACCCGATCCACGTAGCGGCGCAGGATCGGTGACAGGTAGGCATCGACCACGGTGGTGTCGCCGCGGGCGACGAGCTTCATCAGCGGGCTCACCTCGTGGCTGACCGACACCTGGCCGAACCCCAGCCGGCGGGCGATCCCGGCGACGCGTGTCTCGTGGTCGGTGTGCCGGTAGCCGTGGAGCAGGTTGACGGCGACGGCGTCGAACCCCCGCTCGCGCCACTCGGCGAGCGCCGACTCCACCGCCGCCTCGTCGAGCGGCTCCAGCACGGTCCCGTCGGCGGCGACCCGCTCGTCGATCTCGACGACTTCGTCGTAGAGCATGTCGGGCAGGGTGACGTCCAGGGCGAAGATGTGCGGCCGGGCCTGATCGCCGATGCGCAGCGCGTCACCGAAGCCGCGCGTGGTGACGTAGACGGTCGGCTCCCCGCGCCGTTCGAGCAGGGCGTTGGTGGCGACCGTCGTCCCCATCTTCACCTCGTCCACCAACCGGGTGGGGACGGGCTCGCCCGGCCCCAGCCCGAGCAGGTGGCGCAGCCCCTCGATGGCGGCGTCGTCGTACAGACGGGGGTTGTCCGAGAGCAGCTTGTGGGTGGTGATCGACCCGTCGGGTCGGCGCGCGACGACGTCGGTGAACGTGCCGCCGCGATCGATCCAGAACTGCCAACCCAGAGGCGTCATCATGGACCACCGGCGCCGCTCCACCGCAACCGCGGCGACCACCCCCGCCGGACCTCCCACCGGCACGACGCGGGCGGGCACACCGTCGTGCCGTCGACCGCCGCCCCGGATCCACCGCGGAACGGTGGATCCGGGCGGTCGGTCAGCGTCCTCGGGGACCGCCGCGCGGCCGCACGTCGACCGGCACGGTGCCGACCACCGGCACGAGGTCGGTCGTCAGCGCCGTGAAGCCGGCCGTCGTGTCGCCCGCCGTCAGGCCGGTCTCGGACACGCGGAACTGGCATGCGAGGTCGGCACGACCGTCACCGTCGACGTCCTCCTCGACGCAGCTGCGTGGCGTTGCGCCGGCGGGCCCGAAGGCGATGGTCGCCCGGTCGATCGTCGTCGCGTCGAGCAAGTCGGTCGTCAGCAGCGTCACGCGGACGTTGCCCGCACCTTCGACGATCCGGGTCCGGCCGCCGTCGAGCGCGTCGCTCACGTCGACGGGCGTGAGCTGCTCGAAGACCGAGGCCGTTCGTGGCGGGATCGTGAAGGTCCCGGTCGCCGGGTCGAAGCTCGCCGAGGCCGTCACCGCGTCGTCGGACGCGGCCAGCTCCGGGTGGAGCCGGACGGGAGCGCCGGTGAGTGTGTCGACGGTGAACTCGATCGGGTCGGGCGTTGCGTTGAAGAACACGACCAACCGCTCGCGTGCCGCATCGACATCGTCGCCGATCGTGTCGTCGAGGTGCATCGCGATGAGCCCCGGCACCTGCCCGGCACCGGTGTTGAGGAACGCCACCTTGTCCTGCACCTCGGCAGCCGTCTGCAGCGAGAACAGTGGCGAGGAACGCTGGACGCGGAGCTGCTCGGCGACCCGGGCGTACGTCGCCGTGACGGCGTCGGCGCCGGCGACGTTCGCGGGATCGGCCAGCAGCGGCCGCATGTCGTCCCACTTGTCCTCGTTGTCGGGCGCGGGCGGCAGCCCCACACCGAAGTTGTTGGACTGGTAGGTCCAGTCGACCTCGTTGAAGTGGTCGCCGGAGTTGTAGCTGTTGCGGTCGAGCGACTTCGATCGCAGCAGCTCGATGCCGGCGTGCAGGAACGGAACGCCCTGCCCGTACAGCACCGTCGAGGTGCCCAGCGCCTGCATGCGCACCCTGGTGTCCATCGACGAGTCGGTGGGCAGCTTGAACACGTTGCTGTCGTACAGCGTCTCGTTGTCGTGCGCCGAGACGTACGTGATGTCCTCCTGCGGATCCTGGGTGTAGCCGACCGGCGAGCCGTTGTAGTCGACCTGCGACCCGGTCACGGTCGTGCCGGTTCGGTCGACGAACGCGTAGTCGGCGAGGTTGCCGGCCAGCCCGACGCGGATCTGGTCGGCGCTGAGCAGCAGCTCGCCGAGCTCGTCCTCCCCACCGTCGTTGAGGGCGTTCGGATCCGTCCACAGGCCCGACCCGAAGCCCTGGTTGACGCGCTGGTCCTCGTCGAAGGGTCCGCCGCCGCGGACGGCGTCGCGGAGGCGGTCGTTGAACACGCCGATCCCGGTGCCGCCCATGTTGAGCTGCGTCGCCTGCACGAAGCGGGCGTCGTCGGCCACCTCGCCGAAGTTCCAGCCCTCGCCGTAGACGTAGATCCGCGAGCCGTCGACGCCGTCCTCCTCGAGCGTCAGCCCGTCGAGTGCGGCGCGCACGTCGAGCATGTTCTGCTTCGGATGATGACCCATCAGGTCGAAGCGGAACCCGTCGACCTTGTACTCGCGCGCCCAGGTCACGATCGAGTCGACGACGAGCCGGCCCATCATCGCGTGCTCGGGCGCGGTGTTCTGGCAGCAGGTGGACGTCGCGATCGCACCGTCCGCGAGCAGGCGGTGGTAGTAGCCGGGAACGATGCGGTCGAGCACCGACTTGTCGGCCTGCCCCGCCTGGGCCGTGTGGTTGTAGACGACGTCCATCACGACACCGAGCCCGGTGCCGTTGAGCGACTGCACCATCTCGCGGTACTCCACGATGCGCCGGGCGCCCATCGGGTCGGTGCTGTAGCTGCCCTCGGGCGTCGTGTAGTGGTACGGGTCGTAGCCCCAGTTGAAGCCGTCCTGGTCGGCCACTGCGAGCACCCGCGCCTGCTGCTCCTCGGAGTCGGGCGGGAACTGGTCGAGGTCGTCGAACGGCGCCGGGTCGGGCTCGAGCTGCTCGCTGCGGCGCTCCTCGATCGTGGCGATGTCGAAGGTCGGCAGCAGGTGGACGGTCGTCACGCCGGCCTCCGCCAGCGACCGCAGGTGCTGCATGCCGTCGGAGTCATCGACCGTGAACGCCGCGTACGTGCCGCGCAGCTCCTCGGGGACGGTCTCGTCGGAGATGGAGAAGTCACGGACGTGCAGCTCGTAGAGCGCCATCTCCTCCGGGCTGGCCGGCGCACTCGTGCCCACGGCGTCCCAACCGGCCGGTTGGAGCGCCGGGTCGGCGAGATCGACGACCTGGCTCTTCGCGGAGTTGGTGGCGAGCGAGAGCGAGTACGGATCGGTGACGAGGTTCGTCTCGACCGCGCCGGTGGACGACGCGTAGACCTCGACCCGGAACAGGTAGTAGGCACCCGCCCACGAGGAGTCACCGGTCGCGGTCCACACCCCGGTCGCGTCGTCGCGGGTCATCGCGACGACCGCGTCCGGCGAGGCCGGGTCCTGGTCACCCGCCGAGTAGCGCAGCAGCTCGACGTCCTTCGCGGTCGGCGCCCACAGCGACATCGTCGGCGTGCCGCCGTCCCACGTGACGCCGAGCGGGGCGTCGGTGGCGTACAGCTCGTCGATGACGCCCGGCAGCTGTAGCCCGGTCGCGTCGAGGCGCACGTCGTCGACGACGACCGACACCGCGAGCTGGCCGGTGAGCACCGCCGGCACGTCGACGCCGTCTGGGAGGCGCAGCACGTCGTACCCGGCGAGGTGCGGGAACCGCTCGGCGAGCTCGGTCGGGAGGGTGTCGGACACCCACTCCAGCACCGTGTCGTCCCCGCCGACGACGATCCCACCGTCGACGAGCGACAGGCCGCCGTCGGCCGCGGCGTGCAGCGTGTAGGTACCGGCGTCGTCGGCGTCGACCTCCCAGGCGATGGTGTCGGTGGTCAGCCAGTGCGCCGACTCGGTGTTCAGCGAGCCGCCCTCGCCCGGCCCGTCGCAGCCGCTCACCGGCACCACGTAGTCGTACTGACCGTTCGTGTCGGCACGACCGGACTCGAACCAGACCTCGTGACCGAGGCCGGCGATGTCGAGGAACTGGTCATCGGGGAGGTCCTTCTCGTCGCCGCGGTGGAGGATGAAGGCGAGCTCGGTCGCGTCCTCCGTGACCGGGATCTCGTACACGGCACCCCAGCGGTCGACGCCGACCCCCTTGTAGGGCTCCGTCCACCCGGGGTTGGGCGGGTCGGCCCCGGTCCAGGTGTGGACGCCCCAGAAGTCGTTGAAGTCGTCGCTCGTCCAGTCGCCGTAGTCGCCGCCCGGGCGCTGGTAGTGCAGCACGACCGTGTCGGTGGCCGACGCCTCGGTGGCATGGATCTCCTCCTCGCCCGACCGGATCCAGATGCCGCCGTCGTCGCTCGGCACGACCGACATGTCGGGTCCGGGGTCCTTCTCGTCGCCGCGGTGGATGATGAAGTTGAGGTCGGCGTCGACGTCGTCGACGGGCACGTTCCAGAACGCGCCGTAGTCGTCGATGCCGTCGGGCTTGCGCGGCGACGGCCACTCGGTCGCGACGCCCTCCGCGAGTGCGTCGCCCCACAGGTGCAGGCCCCAGAAGTCGTTGAAGTCGTCGCTCGTCGGGTCGCCGTACTCGCCATCGGGGCGCTGGTAGTGGATGGTGACGTAGCCCTGCGCGGCGGCCTGGGACGTGTAGGTCGTCGGGTCGCCCGCGTTGATCCAGACCTCGGGGGTCACCCGCGGGTCGAAGATCCGGTCGGCGTCGGTGCCGTCCTTGTTGCCGGCCCCGTCGACGACGATGACGCCGACCTGCTCCGCCCCCGGCTGGAGGTCGAGCGTGCGGAAGACGCCGAAGTCGTCGTCACCGTCCCACTCGAGTCCGTTGGGCCACACGGCGCCGACCATCCCGGGCTCGTCGATGTCGAAGAACGACCACAGCGTCCAGTCGTCGTAGGCGAGGTCGGGACGGTTGTAGTGGACGACCGCCGTCGCGACGGAGCACTCACCGCCGGGCCCGCCGGGACCGCCCGGGACCACGCCCTCCGTCACGTCCGAGGAGAGGTTGCCCGCAGCGTCGCGCACGACGGCCTTGACGGCGACGGGCGTGCCGCCGGGGGCGTCGGTGCGGAAGTGGACACGGTACGGCGCGTTGTCGTCGGTGCCCGCGACCTCCCAGTCGGCGCCGCCGACCGAGACCGCGAAGGTGACCTCCGCGAAGGCGTCGCTGCCGACCTCGGCCTCGAGCACGATGCCGTGCTGCTCGTGGCCGTCCCTGTCGACGTCGAACCGGCCGATCTCGCCGACCGTGACGCCGGGCGCCGTCGCGCCGGTCGGCATCGGTGCGTCGGCGACGTAGACCGACAGGCTCAACGGCGGCGCCGTGACGTCGACGGCACCGCTGCCGCCGGCGACGAGTGCGGGCACGGTCCCCGCCGAGGACCACAGCGGGCTGAAGGTGGCACCGGGCGTGCCGGTCGGGACGCTCGCCGACGCATCGCCCTCGGCGTTGTTCGCGACGACGAGGTACTCGACGAGCTCGTCGCGCAGGACGCGGCTGAACGCGAACACGCCGGCGCCGTCCTGTGCGTACCGCTGGAGCTGGGCCCCGCTGCGCAGCGCCTCGTGGGCCTGCGTCAGCCCGGACAGGTCGCCGAGCGTGGTGTAGAGCGGATGTGTCTGGTCGAAGTTGTCGTCGGCCGGCGTCGCGTCGGTGCCGATCTGGTCGTCGTCGAGGTAGATCGGCGTCTGGCTGGGGTCGAGGTCCTGCCGTGCGGCCTTGTCCCCACCCGAGCCGGTGAAGCCCTGCTCGTCGCCGGAGTAGATCACGGGCATGCCCCGCGCCGTGTACATGAGCGCATGCGCGAGGACGTCGCGGGCGAGCAGCTCGGCGTCGTCGGCGCCGCTGTTGGCGCCACTGATGAACGTGCCGATGCGGCCCATGTCGTGGTTGCCGAGGAACGTCGGCATCGAGTAGGCGTTCGAGTCGGCGTCGGTGAACCAGTCGTCGGCCGCGAAGAAGGCGGCGAGCTGGCTCGTCGGCGCCGACCGGGCCGCGAAGTCGGTCGCGCTCGCCTGGAAGCCGAAGTCGAGCACGGCCTGCATGTCGGTCGTGGTCGGGAAGATCGAGAGGAACGACGGGTCGGCGCTGAACACCTCGCCGAACATGAAGAAGTCGTCGTTGCCGACGGTGCCCGTCGTGTGGTCGAGGATCTCGGGCACCCACTGCTGCCAGAACTCGATGTTGACGTGCTTGACGGTGTCGATGCGGAAACCGTCGACCTCGTACTCGGAGGTCCAGAACTTGAAGATGTCGACCATGCCGTCGACGACGTCGGGGTGCGCGGTGAACAGGTCGTCGAGCCCGAAGAAGTCGCCGTAGACCGAGTTCTCACCGGCGAAGCTCGAGTTGCCGCGGTTGTGGTAGAGGGTCGGGTCGTTCAGCCACGCCGGGACCTTGACGGTCTCGTCCTCCGGCGTCTCGAAGGTCGGGGTGTACGGGAACGAGATCGCGGGATCGAGGGCCGGGAAGGTGTCGGTGCCGGCGAAGTCGCGGTCGTCGAACGCGTTGCCGTCGGCGTCCCGGAAGGGTTCGTCCGCCTTGGGGACGTAGGAGTACGTGCCCTCCTCGTACCGGATGACGTCGGCGGTGTGGTTGGTGACGATGTCGAAGAAGACCTTGATCCCGCGCGCGTGGGCCTCGTCGATGAGCGCACCGAGCTCCTCGTTGGTACCGAAGTGCGGATCGATCTGGGTGTAGTCGATCGTCCAGTAGCCGTGGTAGCCGGCGGAGATGTCGTCGCCGGACCCCTGGACCGGCTTGTTCTTGAACATCGGGGCCATCCAGATGGCCGTCACGCCGAGGTCCTCGATGTAGTCGATCTTGTCGAGCAGGCCGGCGAGGTCGCCGCCGTGGTAGAAGCCCTCGTCGGTCGGGTCGAAGCCGTGCGTCAGCGCCTGGGCGGTGTCGCACGAACCGACGAAGTCGCCACAGTCGTTGCTCGGGTCGCCGTTGTGGAACCGGTCGGGCAGGACGAAGTAGAACACCTCGTCGTCCAGGTCGTCGCGCAGCGAGGGAAGGGCGAGCTCCTCGTTCGTGGGCGGCTCCGGGAACTCGCCCCCCGGGCCACCGTCGTCGACCTCGACGGCGACGTTCGTCGTCACGGGGTCGAACGTGACCGTCACGGTGTCGGTGTCGGCCGCGACGGCGAAGGGCACGTTGCCGCCCGGGTACGAGGTGTCCCAGGCCTCGTCGAGCGCGACCTTGAACTCGTAGTCGCCGACCGGCAGCCCGGTCACCTCGTACGACAGGACACCGTCATCGTCGACGTCGTCCATGAGGCTCAGCAGGCACCACGGCTGCCAGTCACCCGGGCAGCCGATCTCCGACTGGAAACTGCCGGCCACGGTCGCGATCGTGTCGGTGTCCGTGTCGGCGACCCAGTGGCTGCCGTCGAG
>CBFCWS010000022.1:0-16371 GCA_965601765.1 uncultured Ilumatobacter sp.
TGGCACCATGCGCGACGTCAGCTGTCGAGTTCTTCGGCGAGCTCGATCACCAGCTCGCCGACCTGATCCATCCGGTCCTGGTAGCCGCCGAGGTCGCCCTCGAGCAGGAGGTCCTGGGCGTCGAGGAAGAGGCGCTCCGCCTCGGCCGCGATCTCCGCGGCGTCGCCGGTCAGGGGTGGCGTCGTCGTCGGGCTCGCATCCGGATCGGTCTCGGTGTCGGTGCCGTCGTCGGCATCGTCGGCATCGTCGGCAGGATCGGTGGTCACGTCCTCGGAGGTCGTGCTCTCGGGTTGCGCTGAGTCCTCCTCGGCGATTCGGTCGCCGATCTCGCCCTCGAAACCGGGGAAGAGGCGCTCGAACGCCCGGTCCATGTCGGTGTCGAGCACCGCGTTGTTGTCGTTCGAGACGATCACGAACCGATACTCGGTGACGTCGCTCGCCACGACGTACACCGGGCGGATGTAGACCAGGCCGTCGGCGACCGGGGTCAGCTGGAGGTCACCGAAGGTCACCCGCGTCCCCGACTCCTCGTTGGACTGGAGGCTCAGCTCGCGGCTGATCGCCTGCTCGGACTCGGCCTGGTCGGCGACACGCAACGGCCCCGCCGGCAGCGGCTCCTGTGCGACGACATACGTGATCAGCTCGCCGTACGTCTCGGGATCGCTCGACGCGGTCATGTACGCCTGGAGCTCGGTCCGTCGATCGTCGGTCGAGAACGGCACGAACGGCCGCAACAGGACGAACTCCTGGTCGCCGGTGATCCCGTTGCGGAACATCGTGTAGTAGGGCGTGAAACGATCGGTCGTCGCCTCGGTAGCGAACGCCTCGTCGGTGTTCGGGTCGATGACCGGACCGGCGGTCGCGCCGGTGCTCGGCGTCGCCTGGCGATCGACCGAGGGTGCCTGTGCGATCGACCACGCACCGGTCCGTTGGAAGAACTGCGCGGGCGGGATCTGGTACTTGGAGTACCGGTCGGTCTGCACCCGGAAGAGGTCCTCGGGGTAGCGCAGGTTGTCGCGCAGCTCGATCGGCATCTCCTCGATCGAGGTGAACAGATCGGGGAACGCACCCCGCCATGCACGCAGGATCGGATCCTCGTCATCCACGACGTAGAAGGTGACCTCGCCGGTGTAGGCGTCGACGACCGCCTTGATCGAGTTGCGGACGTAGTTGGCGCTGCGCGACAGCCCGGTCGAACGCGAGAGCTGCACGTCGTTGCCGACGCGCTGCGCGTACGGGTACCGGCTGGTCGAGGTGTACGCATCGATCACACAGAGCACCTCGCCGTCGACGATGACGGGATACGGGTCACCGTCGTAGTCGAGGAACGGAGCGAGCTTCTCGACGCGATCCTCCACCGAGCGGACCCACAGCAGCTGCGAGTCCGGGTTGATCGCACCCGACCCGAGCAGGTTGTAGTCGAGGAAGGCGAGCGCCAGCGCCGCACGGCGCAGGACGCCTCCCGTCTCGATGCCGGCGGTGCCCTCGTAGGCACCGTCGTCGCCGCACGGCGACTCGCTGACGTCGGTGTTGGTCACGCCGTAGCCACCGATCGCCGGGGAGAAGTAGAGCTCCGGGCGGGTGACGTCGAGCGTCTGGTAGTCGGGTCGATCGCTCTCGGTCACACGACCCACCGGCGCCATCACCATGCCGCACCCTCGGGTGGAGACCAGGTGTGTGCCCTGCCACGACGTGTTGGGGATGTTGGGCAGGTCGAGCTCACGAGCGGTGATCAGGACCTGCTCGCGCTCGCCGTCGATCACGTACCGGTCGACGTCGAGGTCGTCGATCTTCAGACCGGCCGTGTTCCCACGGTCGAACGAGAAGCGAGCCAGCATCTGGGTGGGGTTGAGCAACCGGACGTTCTGGATCGCCTGGAGGTCATCCTCGATCTCCGAGGCGGTCAGCCGTCCGAACTCCACCGGCTCGGTGGCGACGTCGTCGATCCCCATCGCGAGGCGGGTCGCCTCGACGTTGCGCTCGATGAACGGCGCCTCACGCTCCTCCTGGTTGGGCCGCACGACCAGCGACTGCACGACCGAGGGGTACACCAGACCCCCGACGATCGCCACGACGAGCCACAGCGCCGATGCGATCAACGGAAGCTTCCAGCGATCGGTCCGGATGGTCGACAGGAACAACCCGGCGGTGAGCAGCGCGATCAGGATCAGCAGCATCAGCGCCGGCAGCTGGGCGTTGACGACCGTGTACGTGGCGCCCTGCACGAACCCGCGCGTCTCGTTGGTGAGCTCGTACCGCGTCAGCCAGTAGTCGGCCGCCTTGACCGCGGCGAGGACCGCGAGCAGCACGGCGACGTGCGCCTTGGTCGCCTTGCTGACGACCGGCGCGCTCGACGTGAACAGCACCCCGCCGTTGAGCAGGTGGGCGGCGATCGTCAGCAGCAGCACGATGATGAGCGCGGCGTACAGCCAGTCGATGGCGAAGGTGATGAAGGGCAGCTCGAAGACGTAGAAGCCGACGTCGACGCCGAACTGCGGGTCGTCGACCCCGAAGCTCTGCGAGTTGCGGAACAGCAACCAGTCCTGCCAGCGGCTCACCGAGGGCAGCGCCAGCAGGATCGCGAGCACGAACGCCGTGCCGTAGCGCACCAGGCGCAGCCGGTGTCCGAACACCTCGTGGAAGCGCTCGACGACCGGGTGCACGTTGGCCGGGAACGACGTCGGCGCCGACCGGTCGGCGAGGAACAGGTTGAGCCCTGCGATCAGCGAGAACGCGACGAAGAAGATGGCGAACAGGGTCAGCTTCGCCACGATCTGTCCCCAGAACACATCGCTCCGGCCGAGCGCGTCGTGCCACAGCGCGTCGACGTAGAAGCTGGCGATCGCCCGGCCGAACACGATCGTGCCGAAGAAGAGCAGGCCGATCGCGATCAGGATCGCACGGCCGGAAATCCGGCTGAACAGGCTGGGGCGAGGGAGGTCTTGTGCGCGCGCCATGTGGCGCCGCAGGCTAACGCGACACCGGCAGAGTGAGGCATCGGCACCCGGCGTGTGCGGGTGCGGCCTGATGCCCCGTGGGGAACGGCTCGCCGACGACGACCTCGCCCGCGAGCGAGTTGTCCTCGCAATCGGGGCACGGCGCGGCGCCGGGATCGCACTCCCAGACGGTCGCCGCTCCCGGCTCGATGCCGGCGGTGATGGCTCCGGCGTAGGCCGCGCGCAGGACGTCGTCGAGGTGGGCGTCGATCTGCTGCGTCTTCCACTCTCGGTAGATCGCGCGGACGGCGTGGGTGAGGTCGTCGTGATCGCCGTCGGCGTCGGCGATCGCCGTGGCGAGTCGCTGGCGGAGCGGCTCGACGATGCTGCCGCCCAGCATCGCCTTGGCCCCGTCGAGGGCGCCGGCGCCGTGCAGCGATGCTCGCAGCGTCGTCGTGTCGCTCGCACCGAGCTCGCCGGCGCCGGCGGCCGCGGCGGCGCCGAGCTGGTCGTCGAGCGCGCCGAGGTAGCGCTCGTCCTGGTCGCTCGCGGCGCCGACGAGATCGTCGACGCCGGCGACGGCATCGCCGCGTCGCAACGCGTCGAGCACCTCGTTCTGCTCGTCGGCGAGGACCCGCTTCAGCCGGCGGGCGCCGGCCGCGGCGAGCGGCGCGATCGCCTCGTCACGACGGCCGAAGGGTGTGTCGGGCACGTCGTCGGCCGAGTCGTCCCCCTCCTCGGTCGGGTCGCCGGCGGCATCGCCACCGGCACGCAGCCGGGCGAAGATGACCTCCGCGGGGTCGTGTGGGGCGTCGAGGGAGGGATCGGCGCCAGGCTCGGCGCCGTCGTCGGTCGTGGCGGCGCCGTCGGCCTCGCCCGACGACGGGAAGAGCGAGACGACGTTGCCGTTGGGGTCCTCGGTGTCGGCGGGCCCGGCCGGCGCCTCGGCCTCACCGTCTGCCGCGTCGTCGGTCGCGTCGTCGGTCGCGTCGTCTGCCGGGTCGTCGGCCGCGTCGTCAGCAGCAGCGTCGTCAGCAACGTCCTCGCCCGGCTCGTCGACGTCGAGTTCTTCGTCGATCGCGTCGCCGGTCGCGTCGCCGGTGTCGGTGTCGGCCGGGTCGAGCGACTCGCCCACGTCGTCGTGCGCGGTGCCGGTCTCCTCGGCGACGTCGACCTGGGCGTCGAACTCGTCGTCCACCGCGTCGACCTCGTCGAGGTCCGGCGTCGTGACGGTCGTGATCGCTCCGGCGTCGGCTGGGACCATCAGCGGGACGGGCCCGGTGGTCGGCGCGAGGTTGACGAGTTCGTCGGGGCCCTCGATCGCCTGCAGGTTCGACGTGACGTCGACCGCGACGAGACGCGCCCGTTCGAACACCTGGAGCAGGCGGTCGCGCCCGTGGGCGAGCTCTTCGATCTGCTTGCGGGCGAGGTTGGTCCGCCGGTCGAGATCGGCGAGCACGCGCTCGCGGTAGGCACGGGCCTCGTTCACCATCTCGCGGCCCTGCTGCTTGGCGAGGGCGACCTCGGCCTCGGCGTCGGAGCTCGCGTCCTGGCGGCGTCGGGCGGCCTCGACCTCGGCTTCCTGGCGCAGACGGTTGACCTCGTCGTGCGCGTCGCGCATGATGCGGGCCGCCTGCTCCTCGGCGCGGATCTTGATCTCCGACGCCGACTCGCGAGCGGTGTGCAGCACCCGGAGCGTCTCCTCGCCGAGCAGCTTCGCGGCGGTCTCGTCGTCGAGCGCCACGTCGGCGGGCGGCTGCGACTGCACGTCGCGGAGCTCGGCGATCAGCTCGCGCTCGCGCTCCTGGGCGCGGTGGAGCTCCGCCGACACCGCGGCGAGGAAGCCGCGGACCTCGTCCGGCGAGTACCCCTTGCGGGCCGTCGAGAACGTGGCATCGGCGACCGACGGCGGCGAGGTCGGGTCGGCCCGGGAAAACGAAGCTGCCATGTCAGCCGAGCGTAAACCGCCACGGCGGCCCGTTGGCGGCAATCGCCGTCAGTTCGGGAGTGGATCGCCGCCGACCTCGACCAGTGCGGCGAGCGCCTCGTCGAGATCCTGGACGGCGATGATCCTCAGGTCGGGGGCCGCCCGCCGCGCCGCAGCGATGTCGTCCTCGCCCTGTGCGGCGGGGACGATGAACACCTCGACACCGGACTGGGCGACCGCCGACGCCTTCTGGCGGAGCCCGCCGATCGGGCCGACCGTCCCGTCGAGGTTGATCGTGCCGGTCACCGCGACGGACTGGCCACCCGTCAGCTCACCCTCGGTGAGCTCGTCGATCAGGGTGAGCGTGAACGCCAGACCGGCCGACGGCCCGCCGATCAGACCGGTGTCGATGTCGAGCTCGAAGGGGAGATCGACGCGGCGGGTGTCGAAGGGGATGAACCCGACGATCGTGCGATCGGGGTCGTCCGGTGCCACGGTGAGCTCGACATCGACCTCCAGCTCGCCCTCGCCGGGTCGGTCGATCCGCATCGTCACCACGTCGCCCGGCTCGCGGCCCTCGAGGATGCGACCGAGGTCTTCGACGCCGTCGACCTCCTCGCCCTCCACGCCGAGGACGCGATCGCCCGGGTCGAGCACCTCGTCGGACGGGCCGAACTGCGCGCACTCGGTGCCGTCCTCGCTGCCCTGCAAGCACACCATCGACTGGATCAGCACCTCGCCGGCGACGAGCTCGACGTCGAACCCGATCCGCTCGAGTGCCACGAACTGGGCGACCTGCTCGGAGGTCCGCATCGACTCGAGTGCGAACCTGCGCCGTTGCTGGGGCGTCTGGAAGCCGAACTTGTCCTCCCGCGTGAGGAACTCGATCGCCGGGTCGTCGCGGCCGACGAACCACGAGAGCACCGATTGGCTCGGCTCGGTGATCGTCACGAAGTAGAAGTCCCCGGACGTCGGGAACTGCTCGGCCACATCGCCGAGGTCGCCGAACGCGATGCGGTCGGTGACCGCCTGCGCGGACGCCGGCGTCCGCGCGAACGGCGCCGGCTGCTCCACACCGAGGCGGAGGTTGACCTCCTCGGCGACGAGCGACGACTGGAGCAGTGCGGCGACGACGACGGCGAAGAGGATCGACCACGCACCGACGACGAGGGCGATCGCCCACCAGCGGCGCCGGGGCGCGGCGACGGCGCGGGGCATCGACTCGGCCGCCGTCGGAGGCGGCGGTGGCGGCGTTAGTGTCGATCGCATGGTGTCGGGTTCGGTCGTCGGCTCGGGTGGGGCGGTCATCGCTTCGGTCCTGGGATTGACGGTCGACGAGCTGACCACGCGAGCGGCCTACATCGTCGGTCTCGCGGTGGTGGCCTTGCTCCTCACCGGCTGGCGCAAGCCTGCCAGAGCCGAGCCCAAACGACCACGCGGGACCATGGGAAGCACGCTCGACCGGGCCCACCGCATCGACACGGGGATCGTCGTCGAGCACGATCCGGGACGACCGTATCGGCGGCCCGGACCGATCCGTCGCCTGCTGGCGCTCGCCGGGAGCGGCGCCATCGGGATCCTCGTCGGTGTGCTCACGGCGATCGTCACGGCGTTCGCGATCGCGTTCGCGGTCATCCGGTTGACCGAGCTGCTCCAGCAGTGACATGCCGGGACCGGTGAGCGAGCCCGCTTCCGGCGCGACGGGCGGGGCCGACGACCAGCCGACGCCGAGCGCTGCTACCCGCCGCGACCAGGTGATCGTCGCCGGCCACACCGGCGATCACGCCACCGCGATCGCCCGTCTCGACGACCCCGACCCCGCGGTCCGCGACGTCGCGCTCGGCGCCCTCGACCGCTGCGGAGCGCTCGGCGACGAGCACCTCACGGCCGCGGCGAGCGACCCCTCACCGCTCGTGCGCCGCCGTTGCGCCGAGCTCGCGGCGCGCCGGCCGCGCTGGTCGCTCCTGGCGTTGCTGGACGACGCCGATCCCTCGGTGGTCGAGCTCGCGGCGTGGGCGTGCGGCGAGCAACACGACGTGCACGACGACGTGCTCGATCGGCTGATCGCATTGGCGACCGACCACGAGGACGCGCTCGTGCGCGAGTCGGCTGCGGCTGCGCTCGGCGCGATCGGCGACGTCAGGGCACTCCCGGCGATCCTGCGCGCCGTCGACGACAAGCCCCAGGTCCGACGACGTGCCGTGCTCGCGCTCGCGCCGTTCGACGGACCCGAGGTCGAGGCTGCGATCGACCGGGCCCTCCACGATCGCGACTGGCAGGTCCGCCAGGGGGCCGAGGACCTCCGGCGCGCCACCGGTGGGTACGACCGCTGAGCACGACCGCTGATCGGTCGGGTCGGCGCTTCAGAGGACCCGGCGGTAGACGTTGGTCGGGTAGAGATCGAACCCGAGTCGCTGGTACAGCCGGTTCGCGATCTCCCGCGCCGGCCGCGACGTCAGCGACACGTTCTTGGCGCCCCTCTCGATCGCCCGTGCGACCGCCACCTCGTTGAGCGCAGCGCCGACGCCACGGCCACGCGCCGTCTCGTCGACGACCACGTCCTCGATCCAGGCCTTCAGGCCCGTGGGGATCCGGTAGAACGCGAGCGTGAGGCTCCCGACCACGGTGCCGTCGGCGTCGCGGGCGATCAGCAGGTCGGTGTCGGGTGAGTCGATGATCGCCTGGAGCGCGTCCGCGTCGGGCGCCGGCGACGACGAGGACAGCTGCGGGACCAGGCGGGCGAAGGCGTCGACCAACGGGGGGTCGGCTCGCTCGGCGGGTTGGACGTCGATGCTCACACCGGGCACCGTACCCGCTCGTTCCCGGCGGTCCCGGTCCCGTCGTCCCCCGTCGTCGGCGAGGGGACGTCCGGCGGAACGCCGCGATGGGTGGCGGTAGCATCGGTCGTGTCATGGAGCACGTGCGCTGGCAGCCCGACGCCGATCCCTCGTCGCTGATCCGTCCGATCGTCGTCGCCGCCTTCACCGGCTGGAACGACGCGGGCGACGCCGCGTCGATGGCGCTGCGCACGCTCATCGAGACCAGCGACGCCCGCCTCCTGGCCGAGATCGATCCCGAGCCGTTCACCGACTTCGCGACCGTCCGGCCGCACGTCCGCCTCGACGCCGCGCGCAACCGGAACATCGTGTGGCCGACCGTCGCGGTGTGGTCGGCGTCGCTCCCCGGCTCCGACGTCGTGCTCGTCCTGGGGCCCGAGCCCGCGCTGCGGTGGCGGTCGTTCGGCGACCAGATCGTCGGCGTCGCCGACCGGGTGGGCGCGACGACGGCGTTCACGCTCGGGGCACTGCTCGCCGACGTTCCCCACACCCGCCGGACGCACCTCGTCGCCACGGCCACCGACCCGGAGCTGATCGAACGCTTCGAGCTCGAACGCTCCCGGTACGAGGGCCCGACCGGCATCGTCGGTGTGCTGCAGGACGCCCTCACCCGCCACGGGCTCGCCACGGCGTCGCTGTGGGCCGCCGTCCCCGGCTACGCCCCGCAGTTCCCGTCGCCGCGGGCGGCCCATGCGCTGCTCGATCGACTCTGCGCGATGATGGGGACGCCGGCACCGGTCGCCGCGCTCTCCGCCCAGTTCGGCGACTACGACGCCCGGATCGCAGCGATGATCGCCGACGACGACGATCTCGTCACCTACGTCAGCCGGCTCGAGGAGATCGTCGACGACGACGAGGGCGAGGCCCCGGACGATCTCGTGCTCGACGACCCGGCGGCGATCGCCGACGAGATCGAGCAGTTCCTCCGCAGCCGCGACGACGACTGACGACGACGGCCGACGACGACCGACGATGACGACCGAGGGTCGGCGCAGCGCCGACCCGATCAGGCCCGCCAGACCTCGGTGCGCGGCGGATCGAACAGCGTGGCGAACTCCTCGCCGCCGATCGCAGCGAACGCGGTCGGCCCCCACCACTGGATGCCGGCGGTCGCCTCGGGCACCGACGCCGGGCCGAACCACCCGACGTCGGACGTCTCGAGCGGGTGCGTCGTCAGCTCGCCGCCCGTGGCCCGGCAGAGGAAGAGCAGCATGTACATCCCGAACCGCGAGAACCCCATGCGGTGGCCGTCGATGACCGCCAGCAGGCGGACCGGTTCGCACACGATGCCCGTCTCCTCGAGCACCTCCTTGACCGCCACCTCCGACGCCGAGTAGCCGATGTCGGCCCAGCCCGTCGGGTAGAGCCAGATCCCCGAGTCGGCGCGCTCGACGAGCAGCACCTCGCCGTCGTCGTTGCCCACCACGGCGCCGACGGCCACCTTCGGCGTGACGTAGCCGGGCACGCCTTCCCCGATGTTGTCGAGCCACTCGCCGATGAACGTCGCCGGGTCGGAGTCGCGCCCGGGATCGTCGAGCTCGGCGGCCGCCGCGGCGATGTCACCGGCGATGTGGAGGATCTCCTCGAACCGCTCGCGCTCGTAGAGGTTGTCGGTGAACCCGAGCCCCGTCCTGGCGATCCCCGCGAGCGCACCGCTCCACCGCGCCAGATCAGCAGCGGATGCCGAGCGTTCAGACACCCCGTCCAACGTAGTTCGCCCCACCCGACCCCCGGCGAGCGAGCCCGTCGGGACCTAGCCGTCACCTAGCCGATCGAGTGCAGGACGGCCTTGCGGACCTCGGCACGGTGGGCCTCGTCGGTGACCAGGTCGCCGGCCCAGTTGCGGACGTAGAACGTGTCGACGACCTCCATCCCGACCGTCTGCACCGTGGCGTGGCGGATGTCGAGCCCGACCTCGGCGAGCGCCTTGGTGATCCGGTAGAGGATGCCGATCTTCGACGTCGCCCGCACCTCGACGACGGTCGCATCGCGCGACGCGCCGTCGTGGAAGGTCACCGTCGGCGGCCCGGGGAGCCGCGCCTGGGAGACGCGCTGGCGCCGATAGGTCCGCGCGCGCTCCGACAGCCGCGCCCGGATCGCGAGCTCGCCGCGGAGCCCGCGCCGCAGGTCCGCGACGACGGGCTCCCAGTCGAGGCCCTCCTCGGGGACGAGCACGTGCATCTCCGACGCGCCCATCGTGATCCGGCCGAGCTGCGGCTCGTCGGAGTGGGCGCGCGCCGACACGACGTCGAGCCCGTGCAGGGAGAGCACCCCGGCGATCCTGCTGAACGCTCCGGGCACGTCGCGGTACACGACGGTCAGCCTGCCGTCGTCGACGCGCACGTCGACCTCGTCGCGCGCCATCGCCGCCAGCGTCGCCGCGTCGGGGAACAGCGTCCACGTCGCCTCCGCGACGTCGCCGCCGCCGATCACGTGGCCGACCCGGTCGGCGAGCTCGTCGACGAGGTGCGCCTTCCACGGCCCCCACGCCGACGGACCGGTCGCCGCGGAGTCGGCGATCGTCAGCATGTGCAGCAGCTCGAGCCGCTCGGCGTCACCGATCGCCTCCGCGACGGTGGCGATCGTCGCGGGGTCGGAGAGATCGCGTCGCACGGCGACGTCGGGCATCAGCAGATGGTGTCTGATCATCGCGATCAGGACGTCGGTGTCGCGGTCGGGGAGCCCGAGTCGGGGGCCGAGCTCGCGCACCATCTCCATGCCGACCTCGGTGTGATCGCCGGGCCGACCCTTGCCGATGTCGTGGAACAGCGCCCCGAGGACGAGCAGGTCGGGCCGTGACACCCGGTCGGCGAGGTCGGACGCGTTGGCGGCCGCCTCCCAGAGGTGCCGGTCGACCGTGTAGCGGTGGTAGGCGTTGCGTTGCGGCTTCGACCGGACGGACTGCCACTCGGGCAGGATCCGGGTGATCAGGCCGCGCTGGTCGAGCGCCTCCAGGACGGGGATGGCGTCGTGACCCTCGAGCAGCAGGGCGACCAGCTCGTTGACGGCGCCCGCCGGCCAACGGTCGGGCCACGGTGCGACGGCCTCGGTCAGGCGGTCGAGGCTGCGGCGGCCGATGCGCACCCGGTGTCGGGCGGCAGCGGTCGCGATCCGGAGCACGAGGGTCGGGTCGCGATCCGGGTCGCCGTCGACGGCGAGCTCCATCTCGCCGTCGATCAGCATCACGCCCGGCGCGACCTCGTTCGGCGCGCCGCCCTTCGGCTTGTCGAGCCGGCCCCACGTCTCGTCGGAGATCCAGGCGATCGTGCGGGCGGCCGCGGCGACGTCGGCCATCAAGGCGTCGGCCGACGTCGCGCCGGCGTGCACCGCCGCGGCGTCCTGGTCCTCCAGCCGGAGCGTGTCGCCCGGGCGGTCGGTCGCACGGTGGAGTCCGACCCGCGCCCGCAACAGGACGTCGTAGCTGTCGTTGAGCGCGGCGCTGTCGTCGCGCGCCAGCGCGAGCCCGCCGCGCTCGGCCCACCACAGCGATTGGGCGTCGCGGATGCCGCCGTGACCGTCCTTGAGGTCGGGCTCGAGGATGTAGGCGACCTCACCCGCCTGCTCCTGTCGCCGGCGGACACGGCCGTGGAGCTCGGACAGCCAGCGCTTCCGGCGGCGGGTCCAGTTCGAGAGTCCGGCGTCGACGATCTCCGCGGCGATCTCCGGGTCGCCCGCGAGGTGCCGTGCGGTGAGGATCGCGGTGGCGGTGTCGAGGTCGCCCTTCGCGAGCGAGAGCTGGTCGTCGACCGACCGCACGGCGTGTCCGAGCTTCAGGCCGGCATCCCAGATCGGGTACCAGATCGCCGACGCCGGTTCCTCGACCGCACTCGCCGTCTTGCTGCGATGGACGAGCAGCAGGTCGATGTCGCTCTGCGGACTCAGCTCACCGCGTCCGTAGCCACCGACGGCCAACACGGCGAACGGCGGCGCGCTCGGGTGCTCGGCCCGGGCGCGTTCGGTGAGGACGGCGATCCAGTCGTCGGTGGCGGCGGCGAGCCGGTGGCAGTAGTCGCGCCCGCCGACGGACGAGTCGTTGAGCACCTTCGTGCGGCGACCGAGCGCAGCCGCGACCGATCGATCGAGACTGGTCGCGGCGGTCACGCCTCCACGCTACTTCCGCACGACCGGATGGGCGCGGCCGTGGTGGGGCGGAGCGGCGGGCGCCCTCATCGATCGAGCAGGCCCTCGTCGCGACGGCGCCGGAGGACGGTCATCGCCTTCCACGCACCCCAGGTGATCCCGGCGGTGTGCAACTCGTCGTCGACCTCGTTCCAGTTCGCCGGACCCAGCGAGAACGGGTCGTCGGGGAATCTCTTGCGGTGGAAGTCGTCGGCGGCAGGCGGGGTCGCGCCGAGCCGGAGCAGGAGGCGTGACGGTCGCTCCACCGATCGGCGGATCAAGCCGAGCGGATTGGTGCGCTGCGCGTCGACGTCGGTGCCGAGCAGGTCGGCGAGCTCCGCGAGGCACGTCTCGGCGGCGGCCCGGATCGAGGCGTCGAGGACGTCGCCGTGCTCGGTGACGTCGACCCCGCCTCGCTCGGCGGCCGCGAGGACGACGCGCCGCAGCCATTGCGGCACCGAGGTTCGTGCGGTGGCCAGCAGCTGGGTCGGGGGATCCGGCCGACGACCGTCGTCCCGATCGGGGTGCCGGTCGTTCGCCATGCGGATCCTTCTATCGTGGCCGCATGATCTCCGCCCGTCGAGCCCTCGGGGCGGCCCTGGTACTGGTCGCCGTCGCGGCCGCGTGCGCCGGCGACGACGAGGCCGCCCCGACCACGACGGCGGCGGTCGTCCCGGACGTCACGACCACGACGATCGCCCGCCAGACCAACGATCGCCTCGACCTGGGGGTGTTCCTCCCGCGGACCGGACCGGGCGCCCAGTTCGGTGAGCCGATGATCGCCGCGATCGAGCAGACGGTCGCCGAGATCGACGCCGCCGGGGGCGTGCTCGGCCAACCGGTCCGGCTCGAGATCGTCGACGAGGCCACCGACCCCGGTTCGGCCGTGCTCGAGCGCGAGGTCGATGCCGTCGTCGGCCCGGCATCGTCGATCGTGGCGCTGACGCAGCTCGGCCAGTTGGTCCGCCCGGACACCGGGGTCGTCACGTGCTCGCCGATGGCGACCGGGTTGGTCCTCGACGACTTCCCCGACAACGGCTACTTCTTCCGGACCGCACCGAGCGACTCGCTCCAGATGGCGGCGATCGCCCGCCGGGCGAGCGACACGGGCATCACGACCGCCGCGATCGGCTACCTCGACGACCCGTACGGCCGCGGTCTGCGCGACGCGCTCCTCACCGAGCTCGCCGAACGGAGCATCGAGCCGATCGCGATGGTCGGGTTCGGCGTCGACCAGGACGACCTCAGCACGGTCACCGCGGGGCTGCTCGCCGACGACCCGGGCGTCGTCATCGTGCTCGGCGACGCCGACGACGGCAGCCGCCTCGTGTCGGCGCTCGATGTCGACGAGAGCATCGACGGTGTCCGCCGCGTGATCGTCAACGACGCCATCCGGGGGGCACGTTCGACGTTGCAGTCCCTCACACCGGAGTTCCGGGCTCGGTTGCTCGGCGTCGCACCGAGCGGTTCCGGCCGGAACGCCGATGGGCCCGAGGGGTTCTTCACCGCCCATGCGGTCGACTGCGTCAACCTGATCGCGCTCGCCGCGACCTCGGTGGGGACCGACGACCCGGCCGTGGTCCAGACGAGGGTCGTGCCGATGGGACGGGAGGGTCGCGAGTGCTCCGACTTCGCGCAGTGCGCGGAGTTCCTCGCCCAGGGCCTCGAGATCGACTACAACGGCTTGTCGGGCTCGCTCGAGCTCGCCAACAGCTCGGGCGATCCGCAGCGGGCCTTCTTCGAGTCGTTCGGGTTCGACGAGACCGGCTCCGAGCAGAATCGGCAGGTGTTCGAGGTCTCCTGACCGGGCCGCTCGGCCGACGGGCCGGGACGGTTCAGATCAGGTCGTCGAGGTAGGCGAGGTAGCCCACGTAGAACGCACCGAAGTCGCCGTACAGGGCCGATCCCTTGTCGAAGCGCAGCGTGTACACCACGTCCTTCACGTCGCCGAGGTCGACGCCGAACAGGGTGACGCCCCACTCGTGGTCGTCGAGACCGGTCGAACCGGTCACCAGCTGGGCGATGCGCCCGGCGAACTTCCGGCCGGACGTCCCGTGCTCCATCATCATGTCGCGGCGCTCCTCGTAGGGCGTCGCGAACCAGTTGGCGTGGGCCTCCCGCCGCTTGCTCATCGGGTAGAAGCAGAAGGCGCGCATGCCGTCCGGCGGGATCGTGGGGTGGAGCCGCGACTGCAGCATCTCGGCGGGCATGCCGGCGGCGTACTCGCTGACCTCGGTGATCGAGACATAGCTGTCCGCGACGTGCAGTCCGGCAGCCTGCAGCTCGGTCTGGAGACGCCGCAGGACGGTGAGGTCGTCGGCCAGCGCCATGAAGGCGACGTCGCCCTTGTGGCCCAGGATCGCGGCGGTGATCACCTGGCAGCCGGCGTCGTCGGCTCGCTGGACGGCCGCCAGGGCGGCGTCACGGTCGACGCCCGACCCGACCGTACAGAACAGGTGGAGGACGCAGAGTCCGGAATCCATGCGCATGAGCGCAGGCTACCGACCGTCGCCGTCGGCGGGTCCGGCCGCCACCGGGGCGGGGAACCGTTCGGGGGCGTAGACGTTGGCCGTGCCGTCCCGGACGAACCCGACGAGCGTCATCCCGACCCGCCGGGCGGCATCGACCGCGAGCGCCGTCGGCGCCGACACGGCGACGAGCGTCGAGCAGCCGGCCGACCATGCCTTCTGGACGATCTCGACGCTGGCGCGACTGCTGACGAAGAGCCCGTGACCGGCCGCGGGGAGGTTGCCGGCGAGCAGTTGCGAGCCGATCACCTTGTCGACCGCGTTGTGCCGGCCGACGTCCTCGCGGGCGACGACGATGTCGCCGTCGCCGGTGAACAGGGCTGCGGCGTGGACGGCGCCCGTCGCCGCGTGCAGCGGCTGGTGGTCGGACATGCGCTCGGGCATCGAGAGGATCACGTCGAGTGCGATCGGATCGCTCGCCGGCAGCGGTGCGAGCCGCCCGATGAGATCGTCGAGCTGGTCGCTCCCGCACCAGCCGCAGCTCGAGGTGCTCGCGGCCAGCCGCGGCGTCGGCACCGGCGCGCGCCCGGCGGTCCCGACGTCGACCACGTTGAAGTGCGTCTCGACGGCCGAGCCGGTCGAGCAGTACCGGATCTCGTCGACGGGGGCGCCGTGCAGCAGGCCCTCGGTCCAGCAGTAGCCGGCGGCGAGCTCGAAGTCGTGGCCGGGCGTGCGCATCGTCGATGCGACGACGGCGCCGTCGAGCTGGATCGTCATCGGCTCCTCGACGACGAGCTCGTCGGGTCGCCGACGAGCGCGGCCCCCACCGGGCGTGGCGGCACCGGTCGTGGCGGCATCGGTCGTGGTGGTATCGGTCGTGGCGGCTCCGGTTGCAGCGGCGTCGATGGTGGTGACGAGGAAGCGACGGCGCTGCCGGCGGTTCATCGCAGTGCGGCGAAGGTCTCGGCGGCGCGTCGAGCGGCGCCGGGATCGGTGTCGAGGAACAGCGACGGCTCGGTCAACTCGACCTCGAGCAGGACCGGCCCGTCGGACGTCGGCAGCAGGTCGATCCGGGCGTATGCGGTCGGTTCGAGCCGGGCGACGACCCGATCGGCCACCGCTCGCTCGGCCGGGGTGGCGATGGTGGCGGTCACCGTCTCCGCGGCGTAGAGGCCGAGGGAGAAGTCGGGCTCCCCCGCGAAGATCGCCGCCTTGCGGAACGCGTGGCTGAACCGACCGCCGAAGTAGACCAGCCCGGTCTCGCCCCGTTGGTCGACCTCGGCGAGGTACGGCTGGATCATCGCCGTGTCGCCGACGTCGTGCAGCGCCGAGATGTGCCGGCGCGCCGCGCCGGGATCGTCGACGAAGCGTCCGACCCCGTTCGAGCCCGCCCCGACGGCAGGCTTGACGATGACGTCCCCGACGAGATCCCGGTCGTCGAGGGTCGGCACCTCGCCGGCCAGATCGGCCGCCGCCACGAAGCGGGTCGGCGTCGTCGGGATGCCGGCAGCGGCGAAGCGCTCCAGGTAGCGCTTGTCGGTGTTGGCGACGACGGTCTCGGGGCGGTTCCAGACGGGAGCCACCGCATCGACGCTGCGCACCCAGTCGAGGAACACATCGACCCGGTCGTGGTAGTTCCACGTCGACCGGAGCACGACGAGGTCGACGTCGCTCCAGTCGTGGGGTGGGTCGTCCCAGGCGACGATGCGGCTCGGCACCCCGAGCGCGTCGAGCGCGTCGACGAGCGGTGGGAGGTCGGCGTCGAGATCGCGCGCCGAGATGCAGGTGACGAGCGCGATCATGGGCTCACACTACGCAGGACGGCGATGAGTGACTCCTCGGTCGGCGACCTCGACGTCGGTCCACTCGGACGGGAACGTCGCCGAGCGCTCGAGCGTCACGGTCGCGGCGTTCACCGGGGCCGCGGTCGCCCTCGCGTCGCTGCTGCTGATCGGGATCCCCGGGGCCGGTCTGGATCCGGCCCACAGCATCGGCATGGCCGTCTTCGCCGGCACCGACCCCTCGGCGCCCGGCCGGCTGTGGGTGTTCGTGGTCGTCCCGATCGTCGCCGCGTTCGCCGGGAT
>CBFCWS010000023.1:0-16326 GCA_965601765.1 uncultured Ilumatobacter sp.
CGCTGCCGCCGGAGTAGCCCCCGTCGCCGCCGGTGCGCTCGTTGCGTTCGACCAGGGCCTGCGCCCAGCGCAGGCTCGGACCGCACTCGTCGGCGATCACCTCGACGACGGTGCGCTTCTCACCGTCCTGGGTCTCCCAGCTGCGCTGCTCGAGACGACCGGTGACGATGGTCCGGGTGCCCTTGGTGAGGGTGGCCGCGACGTTCTCGCCGAGGTCGGCCCAGCAGACGACGTTGAAGAACGAGACCTGCTCCTGCCACTCGCCGTTCTGCTGGTACCGCCGGTTGACGGCGAGACCGAAGCTGGCGACACCCCGGCCGCCGGTGGTGTACCGGAGCTCGGGGTCGCGGGTCAGGTTCCCGATGAGGGTGACGGTGTTGGCTGCCATGATGTGGCTCCCTTCGTGTCGTGCCGATCGGCGGTGCCGATCAGGCCGAGACCGCCATGCCGCGGCGCTCGGCCTCGGCGTCGGGCAGTCGGATGAGCTTGTGGCGGACGATCTCGTCCGCGAGACGGAGCTGTCGCTCGAGCTCGTCGAGGGCGCCGCCCTCGGCCAGGCACTCGACCACCAGGTAGTAGCCGGCGTCCTTCTTGTCGATCGGGTAGGCGAACGGGCGCTTGCCCCACCAGTCGGGTTGCCCGTGTACCGATCCGCCCGCTTCGACGATGCCGTCAGAAACGGTCTTGACGAAGCTGTGGGCCTTGGGCTCGTCGGTGTCGCCGTCGACGATCACCATCAACTCATAAGCACGCATGTGCGTGTGCACTCCCTTCGGACTGCGATCACGGCACGTCCGGGACGACACGTGATCGGGAGGCCCCACCGTGACCGTGCGAGTCGTGGAGGGGCAGGGTGGATATGGAGATACCAACGCTAGCGGTCCGACGGCCGACATGCTCGCAGTCTGCGCGCGGGGGTGTGGCAGCAACGCGGCCCGCAGGCCGCCGGGGCCCCCCGGGCGACGTCAGGCGGGCGTGAGCTCGAGGGTCGCCATCAGCCGGTCACGCGTGAATCGCTCGACCAGCACCGGCATCCAGTTCGCGAAGCGTGCCTTCGCGCCGATCTTGAACTGCGAGTCGGCGATGTACCGCTCGATCGTCTCGAGGTTGAACGTGCCGTCGAACTCGCGGCCGAGCCGCCCGGCCGCCTGCTCGACGAGGAAGATCTGCTCGGGCATCAGTTCGAGCTGTCGTCCGGCCTCGGCCAGTTCGTCACTCATCGGGGTCGGCTCCCGTCTCGCTGCGGTCGGATCGGACGAGATCGGAGATGCGTTCGTCGAGCGCCCGCACGGCGGCGTCGAACGCCCGATCGGTACCGGTGGCGACGGGGTCGGGGATCGACCAGTGCCACACGGTGTCGGGTGGTGCGAGCTCTTCGTGCGCCTGGTCGCACACGGTGACGAGCTGGGTGCCGTCGGCGACGGGGCCGAGCGAGCGCGGCACCGCGCCCCGGAGGTCGATCCCGGCCCGCTCGGCGGCAGCGACCGCACCGGGGTGGACCCTCGTCGTCGGACGGGTCCCCGCCGAGGACGCCGCGTGGCCGGTGCGGGAGCGCCACAGGGCCGCAGCGAGCTGGGAGCGTGCGGAGTTCAGGCTGCACACGAACAGCATGCGGCCGGGTCGGCGGCCGTGACCGACGGTCAGCCCGTCGAACGCGGCACGGCGGAGCCGGACGTATCGGCGGCGGCGGTCGCCGGAGGAGACGAAGCGCTCGACGAGCCCGGCTCGCTCGAGCACGTCGAGGTGGTGGGCGAGCAGGTTGGACGGCAGCCCGAAGCGGTGGGCGAGCTCGGTCGGCGACCGATCGCTGACGACGAGCTCGTCGACGACGGCCAGGCGGACCGGCTCCCCCAACGCCGCGTACGTCCTGGCACGTCGCTCGAGGCTGCCCCCGGGGTCGTGCCCGGTGTCGCGTTCGGTGTCGCGTTCGGTGTCGGGGCCCACACGTCGATGTTGTCGCGCAACATGAATTGAGTCAACCGAACTTGACGTGAACTCTCCGTCCGCTCACGGACGCGGGACGTGCTGGTCGACGAGGATCGTGTTGCCGTCGGGGTCGACGAGGGTGATGTGGGCCGTGCCGGCGCCGTCGGGATCGGTCGACTCCACGAGCTCGATCCCCCTGTTGCCGAGCGCAGCCTGGATGTCGCGCACGTCGGTGAACTCGTCGAGCGTTTCCATCGAGTTCGTCAGGCCCGGGTTGAACGTGAGGATGTTGCCCTCGAACATGCCGTGGAAGAGGCCGATCACCGTCGTCCCGTTGACCAGGATCAGCCAGTTCTGGTCCGCGTCGCCGCCGGTCACGCGGAAGCCGAGCCGCTCGTAGAACGCGCGCGAAGCGGCGAGATCGGCGACCGAGAGGCTGATCGAGAACGCCCCGAGCTCGAGATCGTGGTCGTCGGACATGCGTTCCTCCCGGGGTCGGCCGGCGGATCTTGTTCCCGGTGGGAACATCGGCATGCTCGCGGACCGAGCCGCCGACGTCAATCGCAACTACCTCCCGACGTCGAGCGACGTCGTGCTCGGGTTGCTGTCGTTCGGGCAACGCCTCACCGGGTACGAGCTGCGCCGGCGGGCGCTCGGATCGACCCGCTTCTTCTGGCCGGCGCCCGCAACGAGCCAGATCTACCGGGACCTCGACCGGCTGCGATCGGCCGGCCTGGTCGACGCGCGCGACCAGTCCGGCGGGTCCGAGCGCGCTCGCACGACGTACGGGCTGACGGCCACCGGCGACCGGGCGGTGAGGCGCTGGGTCGACGAGGCGCCGTACGAGCCGCCGACGTTGCGCCTGCCGGCCGCCTTCCGGCTCTTCCTCGGTCACCTCGCCGACGCCGATCGCCCGACCGGGCTGCTCACCGTCCGGCGCGACGGGCTCGACGGCGTGCTCGCCGACCTCGCCGACGTCCGCGCCGGTCTGCCCGGCGAGGCGGACTTCGCCCACGCCGACCTCGTCGCCGAGTGGGGCCGGCGGTTCTTCGGCGCCGACCGAGACGCGACGAACCGGATCGTCGAGACTGTGGGAACCACCGGACCCCGAGAGGACCCACCATGAGCCTGGACATCGACGACGCCGTGCAGTGGGCCGACGGGCACACGCCGGCCGTCCTGATCACGATCAAGCGCGACGGCAGCATGCAGTCGAGCGACGTCGCGTTCGCCGTCGTCGACGGCGAGTTCGTCGTCTCCCTCACCGCCGACCGCGCCAAGACCGCGAACGTGCGCCGCGACCCCCGCGTCGTGCTGCACGTCACCGCACCGGACGAGTGGGCCTACGTCTCGTTCTCCGGCGAGGCGACGCTGTCCGAGGTCGCCGCGGCGGCCGACGACGCCGTCGCCGACCGGCTCGTCGACTACTACCGCCTCGTCACCGGCGGCGAGCACCCCGACTGGGGCGAGTACCGCCGGGCGATGGTCGCCGACGGGCGCCTCCTGCTCACCCTGCGCCCGAGCCGCGCCGTCGGCCAGCTGCCCAGGAGCTGATCCACCGATCGATCGCACCGGCGCCACGCCGCGTCGGCGCCGCGCCGCACGACCTCGCCCCGTCGGCCGAATCCGGCATCTCAGCGGCTGTGTGGCGCTGGTAGAAACGATCCGTGAGCACCGCTGCACCGGACGCGCCGACGACGGCGCCGCGTCGGCGCGGCCGCACGTACCTCCGCTTCGTCCGCGATCTGGTGCGGACCGAGCCCCTGCTCTTCGCGATCGCCGTCAGCGGCGCCTTCGTCTACGCCCTGTGCACGGTCGCGTCGAGCCTCGTCATCGAGTGGGTCATCGACGAGGTGATCTTCCCCCGCTTCGAGGTCGGCGAGGTGGCCGCGTCCACGGTGGCCACCGGGATGGCGCTGATCATCGGCGTCGGGATGCTGCGGGCCGCCGGCATCGTCGTGCGCCGCGCCTTCGCCGGAATCACCCAGTGGCGCATCGCCGAGCAGCTCAGCCGCCGCCTCGTCGAACGGTTCCTCGCACAACCGGCGAGCTGGCACCGGCGCCAGCACGACGGGCAGCTGGTCGCACGGGCCGGCGTCGACGTCGAGACCGCAGTGGCGGTGATGGCGCCGATCCCGTTCGCGACCAGCGTCGTGCTCATGGTCGCCGTCAGCTCGGTCTGGCTCGTCGCGACCGATCCGGTGCTCGGTCTCTTCGCGGTCGCCGTGATCCCCGTGCTCGGGTGGGTCAACGTCTGGTTCCAGCGTCGCGTCGACCAGCACTACGACGATGCCCAGCGGGCGATCGGCGACCTGTCGGGTGCCGTCCACGAGAGCTTCGAGGCGGTGCAGCTCGTCAAGGCGTACGGCGCCGAGGAGCGCGAGACCCGTCGCCTGACCGCCCTCGCCGGCCGCATCCGCGACGCCCGGGTACGAGCCGCCTACCTCCGCGGCACCTTCGAGGCGATGCTCGAGGCGATCCCGGCGCTGACCAACATCGGCATCGTCGTGCTCGGCGCGATGCGGGTCGAGTCGGGCGACGTCACCGCCGGCGAGCTGTCCGCCTTCATCTACCTGTTCACGCTGCTCGTCTTCCCGTTGCGGCTGATCGGCTGGGCGCTCAGCGAGCTCCCGCACTCCTACGCCGGCTGGCGCCGGATCAGCGGCACCATGGCCGAGCCGTTCGACGACGATCCGGACGACCGCGTCGCCCGCACCTCCCCGGGAATCGGCGTCGCCCTCGACCGGGTGGTCTACGAGTTCCACGACGCCGACCAGGCGTCGATCCACGGAGCGTCCCTCGAGATCCCGAGCGGCTCGATCGTGGCGATCGTCGGCCCGACCGGAGCCGGCAAGACCACCCTCGTCGAGCTGATCGGTGGGCTCGCGATGCCCAACAGCGGCACGGTCGCCCGCACCGACGACGATCTGTCGGTCGTCTTCCAGGAGCCGTTCCTCTTCTCCGGCAGCGTGCGCGACAACGTCGTCGTCGGCCGCGAGGGACTCACCGACGACGACGCCTGGCGCGCCCTCGACCTGGCGGTGGCGTCGACCTTCGTCAGGCAGTTGCCGGACGGCATCGACACGATCGTCGGCGAGCGCGGCGTCACCCTCAGTGGCGGGCAACGCCAACGGGTGGCGCTGGCACGGGCGCTCGCCGCCCCGCCGACGTTGCTGCTGCTCGACGACACGACATCCGCCCTCGACCCCGCCACCGAGCAGACCGTGCTCGCCAACCTCCGCAGCGGGCTCCCGACGACGACCGTCGTGATGGTGGCGACGCGACCGTCGACGGTCGCCCTCGCCGACGCCGTCGTGTTCGTCGACGCCGGGCTGATCGTCGCCCACGGCCCGCACGACGAGCTGATGGCGACCCAACCCGGCTATCGCGAGCTGATCGAGGCGTTCGAGACCGACCGGAGCGCCCCGTGAGCGAGCCGCTGGGCCGGTTCTCGGCCACCGCCACGCTCGGTCGGGGTCTGTCGGAGGCCCCGGTCCTGCGCCAGGGGCTGGCCGTCACCTGGTTGCTCGCGGCGCTGGGTGCGGGTGGGCGGGTCGTCGTGCCGATCCTGATCCAGCAGACGATCGACCAGGCGATCATCGGCCGCGACGGGATCGACCTGCGATTCGTGGTGATCGCGGCCGCGATCGGTGCGGTGGCCACCGTGATCGCGTCGATCTGCCAGCGCGCCGCGGTCATCCGGCTCGGCGTCCGCTCCGAGCAGGCCCTCAACGACCTGCGCGAGCGGCTGATCGGGCACATCCACCACATCAGCCTCGCCGACCACAACAACGAACGGCGGGGCGGTCTGGTCGCTCGGGTGACCAGCGACATCGAGACCCTCTCCGAGTTCTTCCGCTGGGGTGGGCTCGCCTGGTTGATCAACTCGACGCTGATGCTCATCGTCGCCTCGGTGATGCTCGCCTACCAGTGGCTGCTCGCACTGATCGCCTTCGCGATCGCGATCCCGCTCGCCTTCGTCCTGCGGTACGTCCAGCGCCGCCTCGTGCGCGCGTACGAGCGGGCCCGCGAACGCAACGGCGACATGCTCGGCACGATCACCGAGATCGTCACCGGCGCCGAGACGATCCGCGCCTACCGCGCCGGGCCGCTGTTCCTGGGCCGGGGTCGCGCATCGGTCAAGGCCAGGGCCGATGCGCAGATCCGCGGCAACGTGATCGGCGCCTTCCTGTTCCCGACCAGCGAGGTGTTCTCGGCGGTGACGATCGCGACCGTGGTCGGCGTGGGGGTCTGGCTCGGACCCGACCGGGGCATCACGGCCGGGCTGCTCGTCGGGTTCGTGTTCCTCACGTACCGGTTCCTCGAGCCGATCGCCGAGTTCACCGAGGTGCTCGACACGACCCAGACGGCGGTCGCCGGCCTGCGCCGGGTCCTCGGCGTGCTCGACATCGAGGCCGGGCCGCCACCGCCCGCCCAGCCGGTCGCACTGCCCGAGGGTGGGCTCGACATCGAGATCGACGACGTCTCGTTCGCCTACCGGACACGCCGGCACCAGCTCGGCGTCGCGACCGGGCCGCCGTCGACCGACGACCTCGTCCTCCACTCGATCTCCGTCACCATCCCGGCCGGTCAGCAGGTGGCGGTCGTCGGCGCGACCGGTTCGGGCAAGACGACGCTCGCTCGGCTGATCGCCCGCTTCGCCGATCCGACCGCCGGGCAGATCCGCCTCGGCGGCGTGCCGCTCACCCTGGTGGGCAACGACGAGCTGCGTCATCGCCTCGTCGTGGTCGCCCAGGAACCGTTCCTGTTCGACGACACGATCGCGGCCAACGTGGCCTTCGCCGCGCCGGGGAGCGGGCGCGGCGCGCTCGAGCGGATGGTCGACGAGCTCGAGATCCGCGACTGGATCGACGGGCTCGCCCTCGGGCTCGACACCCGGGTCGGCGAGCGCGGCAGCTCGCTGTCGGCCGGCGAGCGTCAACTGGTCGCGCTGCTGCGCGCCGGCGTGGCCGATCCGGACATCCTGCTCCTCGACGAGGCCACCTCGTCCGTCGACGCCCGGACCGAGGTGCGGACCGCGCGCGCCCTCGATCGCCTGGCCACCGGCCGCACGACGATCGCGATCGCACACCGCCTGTCGACCGCGGCACGTGCCGACCGCGTGCTGGTCCTCGCCGACGGCCGCCTGGTCGAGGACGGCCACCACGACGAGCTCGTCGCGGCCGCCGGCCCCTACCGGGCCCTGTACGACGCCTGGCTCACCGCGACGAGCACCACCTGAACGGCCGACACCGGGGGCCGGCCCCGTCCACCGGCCGGTGTCGTCGCGACACGGTTCGGTGGCGGACATGGCGCGGCGCGTGCGGGGACGGCTCGGACCGGGCCAATAGGCTCGGCGGCGTGTCGACACCACCCCAGGACCATCCATGACGTCCACGACGCCCGCCGCGCTGATCCCCCGAGAGGTGCTGTTCGGCAATCCCACCCACACGAGCCCGGCGATCTCGCCCGACGGCACGCGACTCGCGTGGATCGCTCCCCACGAGGGCGTGTTGAACATCTGGCTGCGCACGATCGGCGATGACGACGCACGCGTGATCACCGACGACGACGACCGCGGCATCCGGACCTTCACATGGGCGTTCGACGATCGCCACCTGCTGTACGTCCAGGACCGCGGTGGTGACGAGAACTGGCGACTCCATGCCGTCGACCTGATCGACGGCGGCACCCGCGACCTGACACCGTTCGACGACGTGCAGGCCGAGGTCGTGCGGTTGCACCACAGCGCGCCCGACGTCGTCCTCGTCGCGCTCAACCGCGACAACCCCGAGCTGCACGACGTGTATCGCCTGCGCCTCGCATCGGGTGAGCTCGACAAGATCGTCGAGAACCCGGGCTTCGTCGGCTGGGTGGCCGACGACTCGTTGCACGTGCGCGCCGGGGTGGCCCCGACGCCCGACGGCGGCACGATCGTGATGGTCCGCGACGGCGACGACGACGAGTGGCGGCCGCTCCACGAGGTCGGACAGGCCGACTCGCTCGCGACGTGGCCGGTCGCGTTCGACGCCGACGGCGGCCGGTTGCTGATGATCTCGTCGAAGGACGCGAACGCCGGGCGCCTGGTGTGGCTCGACGTCGCGACCGGCGCGGTCGACGTCGTCGCTGCCGACGACCGGTACGACGTGACCAGCGCGTGGCTGCACCCCGACACCCACGAACCGCAGCTGGTCGGGTTCCTGCGGGAGCGCCTCGGGTGGACCGTGCTCGACGACGAACTCGCCGACGACGTCGAGGCGCTCTCGGCGCTCGACGCGGGCGAGATGAACCTCGTCGGCCGCACCCGGGCCGACGACGTCTGGGTCGTCGCGTACGACCACGACGACGGACCGGTCCACTACCACCTCTACGACCGCACCACGAAGCAGGGGACGTTCCTGTTCGTCCACCGGCCCGAGCTCGACGAGTTCGATCTCGCCGAGATGATCCCGTTCTCCCTCCGGGCCCGCGACGGGTTGACCCTCCACGGGTACGTCACGTTCCCGCCAGGGGTCGAGCGCAGGGGACTCCCGGCGGTCCTCGACGTGCACGGCGGTCCGTGGGCGCGCGACACGTGGGGGTTCGATCCCGAGGCGCAATGGCTGGCCAATCGCGGGTACGCGTGCATCCAGGTCAACTTCCGCGGATCGACGGGCTACGGCAAGGACTTCGTCAACGCCGGCGACAAGGAGTGGGGCGCCAAGATGCACACCGACCTGCTCGACACGGTCGACTTCGCCGTCGGCGAGGGTTGGGTCGATCGCGCGCGGATCGCGATCTACGGCGGGTCGTACGGCGGATACGCGGCGCTCGTCGGGGCGACGTTCACCCCCGACGTGTTCGCGTGCGCCGTCGACATCGTCGGGCCGTCCAACCTGTCGACGCTGCTCGAGTCGATCCCGCCCTACTGGGCGCCGATGATCGCGCAGTTCCACACCCGCATGGGCGATCCGGCGACCGACGGCGATCTGCTGCGCGACCGGTCGCCGCTGTTCCGGGCCGACCAGGTCGCGATCCCGCTGCTGATCGCACAGGGCGCCAACGACCCGCGCGTGAAGCAGGCCGAGAGCGAACAGATCGTCGCCGCGCTCCGCGAGAAGGGCATCGATCACACCTACCTGCTGTTCGAGGACGAGGGCCACGGCTTCGCCAAGCCCGAGAACCGCCTGCGTTTCTACGCCGAGGCGGAGCGCTTCCTGGCCGACCACCTCGGCGGCCGCCACGAGGACTGAACCGCACGCCGACCGCCGTCGCTCGCCCGGCACCGCCGGCTCGCGGATCAGGTGCAGGGGAGGTCGGAGATCTCGAGGGTGCTGCCGGGGCCGATGCCGAGGGTGGGGAGCGATCCGGAGCGGACCTCGAGTGCGGTGGAGATGTTCTCGGGGGTCGGGTAGCGACGACAGCCGCCGAGGGGGCACGCCTCCATCGCGAAGGCGTCCATGAATGCCCCGGTGTCGTCGAAGAAGGCGATGTCCAGATCGATCCGTACGTACTCCATGTTGAACGTGCGTGTGTCGGGCTCCGGGTAGACGAACGCCATGCCGTCGGCGGGGCCGATGTCGTCGACGGAGCTCAGCCCTCGCGACCGCAGCTCACCCTCCGCGAGCCAGACGCAGAGCTCGCAGATCCTGCCGTCGGCCGTCGTCACCATCGCCTGGAACCTCGGGAACCCCTCCGGGACGATGGCACCCTCGGGGACCGGCACGTCGGCGGGATCGTGGACGACCGCCTCGGGCGCGGGCTCCGTGGACGCCGACGTCGGCGATGTGGGCGATGATGTGGGCGCCGACGTCGGGGACGAGCTCGGCGGTGGCGCGAGCGGAACCGTGGCCGTCGCCGGCGGGGTCGGCGCCGGCGGGGTCGGTGCAGGGGCGGTCGCGTCGTCGGCACCGCCGCAGGCGACCCCGACCAGCGCGATGGCGAGCGCCAGTCCCAGGCGTCCGGTCACGTCAGGCGCGCACCGCGACCACGCTGCGACCCCTGGCCTTCCCGGCGAGGATGTCGGTCAGCACCTGATCGAGGTCGTCGAGGCCGACATCGGTGCCGATCTGATCGAGATCGGTGGGCCGGAGATCGGTCGCGAGGCGATCCCAGACCGCCCGGCGCACGTCCATCGGCAACATCACCGCGTCGATGCCGAGCAGGTTGACGTTGCGGAGGATGAAGGGCATGACGGTCGTCGGCAGCCCGCCCCCGCCCGTCAGACCGCAGGCGGCGACCGAGCCGCCGTAGTTGATCTGGGCCAGCACGTTGGCGAGCGTCACCCCACCGACGCAGTCGACCGCGCCCGCCCAGCGCATCGCCTGCAGCGGCCGGCCCGCCTCGGTGAGCTCGGCCCGGTCGATGAGCTCGGCCGCGCCCAGATCGCGCAGGAAGCCCGCGGCCTCGGGCTTGCCGGTCGATGCGACCACCTCGTAGCCGAGGTTCGAGAGCATGTTGACCGCGGTCGACCCGACGCCGCCGGTCGCACCGGTGACGAGGACCTGGCCCGACTCGGGCAGCACCCCGTGGTCGCCGAGCGCGACGACGCAGCGCGCGGCGGTGAAGCCGCCGGTGCCGAGCACCATCGTGTCGCGCATCGACAGCCCGTCGGGCACCGCGAGGATCTGGTCGGCGGGGACGCGGGCGAACTCGGCGTAGCCGCCGTGGCGCGCCACCCCGATGTCGTAGCAGTGGGCGATCACCTCGGTGCCTGCGGGGAGGTCCTCGGTGGCCTCGACGAGCACACCGGCGAGATCGACACCGGGCACGAGCGGGCTGATCCTGGCCACCCTGCCCTGCGGGACCGACGCCAGACCGTCCTTGTAGTTGACGCTGGAGTAGTGCACCTCGATCAGCGCGCCGTCGTCGGGGAGATCGTCCATCGACATCTCGACGACGCCACGCTCCACCGCCTCCCCGTCGGTGATCGCCTGGAACGCCCGGAAGCTCTGCTCGCTCATGCCGGTTGACGCTACGCGCCGACGTGGTGTCAGACACCACACCGGCCGTGCGTGGTGTCGATCGAGCCGGCTACCCCGAGAGCGATCCGGAGTCCGACACCGGAGCCGGCGAGAAGCCCGCCGGGATCACGAGATCGTCGGGTGAGAGCTCGGCGAGCGACGCCTTGCCCATCCCCAACATGTTGGAGTCGATGCCCATCCGCAGCACGTCGAGCACGTTCTCGACACCGACCTGCCCGTTCGCGGCGAGACCCCACAGGTACGCCCGGCCGATCATCACGGCGCGGGCCCCGAGCGCGATCGCCTTGACCACGTCACCGCCACGGCGGATCCCACCGTCCATCACGATCTCGATCTGGTCGCCCACCGCCTCGACGACCTCGGGGAGCACGCGGATCGGTGCCGGCGCGCCGTCCAGGTTGTTCCCGCCGTGGTTGGACACGCTGATGCACGTCGCCCCGGCGTCGACCGCCCGCCGGGCCTCGTCGCCCCGACCGATCCCCTTGACCATGAACGGACCGTCCCACTGGTCGCGCAGCCACGCGATGTCGTCCCAGGTCGGCGGCGGCGTGCCCATCCAGGCGCCGTACGCCTCGAAGAACCCGGGCACCGGGTCGCTGCCCGTCGGGAAGTTGGGGACCCCGAGCTGCGGGATCCCGCGCGACCTCAACCAGTCGAGCAGCCACGCCGGGCGGGCGATCGCCTCGGGTGCGTGCTTCATGATGGTTCGCAGGTTCATGTCCTGGGGGATCGACGGGCTCCCCCAGTCGCGGCTGTGCACGAACGACCAGTCGAGCGTCACGATCAGGCCGACGGCACCGGCTCGGGCAGCGCGCTCGCAGCGGGCCACCATCGAGTCGCGGTCGCCCGCCCAGTAGATCTGGAACAACGTCTGCGGGTTGGCGGCGACGACGTCCTCGATCGGGTGGGAGGCGAACGAGCTGAGCCCGATCACGACGCCCCGCGCCGCCGCCGCCCGGGCGACGGCGACCTCGCCGTCGGGGTGCACGGCCTGGACACCGGTCGGCGAGATCATCACCGGCATCGACATCGGCTGGCCCATGACCTCGGTCGCCATGTCCCGCGACGCGGGCTGGCCGGCCGTGATCGGACGGATGCCGAGCTCACCGAACGCAGCGAGGTTGTCGTCGATCGTGACACCGGCCTCGGCACCCGCGACGAGCGCGCCGTACACCGACCGCGGCAACCGCCGCCTGGCACGTCGCTGCGCAACCGCGACCGACTCGAACCACTCGTTCCCCACGGCGTCAGAGTAGGGCCTCACCCGCCGACCGTGACGAAGCAAGCCAGGCTTGCTTCGCCACGGTCAGATCGGGATGATGCGGAGGAGGTGGTGCCAACGGCAGCTGGGGCAGGCCTCGACGACGTACGCCGTGCGATCGCCGGCCTTGCTGCGCGCGAGCTGACGGAGCTGCTTCGCGTCGGACACGCACCGGCCGGATGCCGACAGCCCGTGACCGAACACGTAGGTCACGATGCGGAGGTGGTCGTCCTCGCAGATCGGGCAGGTCGCCGACGTCTCGGTACCGACGTTCCGCGCGGCGCGGATCAGCTCCGGGTGGGCGTCGCAGACCTCGCTCCGGTCGATCCGACCGACACGAACCTGGTTGATCAGCATGCGTCGGGCGAGGCGGTGGTCGACGATCCCGCGCGGCGCGGCAGATGCCCCGCGCAGCGCATTGGCACCGAAACCCATCGGATCAGGGTAGCGATCCGCCAGACTGGCGGACGTGACGACGTCCATCTCCTTCGGACACCAGCTTCCCGGCGACGACGAGCTGCGGCTCTGCGGCGAGCTCGGCGACGGCATGCGCGCGATCGAGCTCGGCATCGGCGAGCACGAGAACGCGCTCGCCATGGCCGCGACCGGTGCCAAGGCGATCGCCGTCGACCCTCGTCCGGATGCGATCGGCGCGGTGCGCTCGGCCGCAGCGGAGCGCGAGCTGACCGTGCAGTGCCAGCAGGCCGATCTCGCCGATCTCGGCTTCGCGACCAGCGCGTCGATCGACCTCGTCGTCGCGGATCGCACGATCCACGCCGGTGACGACGTCGACCGGCTGTTCCGCCAGGTCCACCGAGTGATCAAGTCCGGGCGGCCCTTCGTGGTCGTCGTCCCGCACCCGTTCACGCACGTCTACCGCAGCGAGGCCGACGGCGTCGTCGTCGTGACCCCGTACGGTAGGGGTCACCACACCGTCGGCGAGTGGTTCATCCACCTCTCCCGTGCCAACTTCAGGGTCGATCAGATCCTCGAGCTCGGTGTCGGCGACGAGTCGCCGATCCCGACCACGCTCATCCTGCGCGCGATCGCCGAGGGCGACTGACGCAACCCGTCACTGCGCCGGCCCGCAACCGCCGACCGGGTACGAGCGATCAGATCGAGGCGGCATACGCGCACGCCGGGTCGGAGGCGAACGGGTCGCCCGTCGCCGCGTACGCACGTGAGCGCGAGCCCCCGCACACCTCGCGGTGATCGCATCGACCGCACGGTCCGCTGAAGTCAGCGGCGCGCAGCCGTTTGAAGGTCGGGTCGTTGCGGTAGACGTCGGCGAGGTCGTCGGTGCGGAGGTTGCCGAGCACGATCGGGAGGAACCCGGCGGGTGTGATGTCGCCGGTCGACGAGACGAAGACGATCCCGCGTCCGTCCCGCGTCCCCCGCGCCTGGGCCCGTGACGGCGACGTCGGGGCGCCGAGCCGGTCGACGAGCCCGGACGAGAGGTGCTCGTACAGCTCGCCGCGCGGCCCCTCGACCCCCTCCTCGCGCCAGCGGACGATGCGTCGGAACATCGGGCCCTCGACCGTGCGTACGACGAAGCCGTAGTGCGAGGCGTCGACGAGGAAGTGGCAGACGTCCTCGTGCTGGTCGGGGTCGAGCTCCTCCATCGACGTGCCGCGCCCGACGTTGACGAGGAAGAACACCTCCCAGATCGATGCGCCGTTGCGGACGAGCAGGTCGGCGATCGCCGGCAGCTCGCACACGTTGGCAGGGGTCACGGTGGTGTTGATCTGCACGGTGTAGCCGTGGGAGCGCAACCGCCGGATCGCCGCCACGCTCGCCTCGAGGTGGTCCGGGATGCCCCGCATCGCGTCGTGCGTGCCGGCGGTCGACCCGTCGATGCTGAGCGAGGCGACCTTCACCCCGAGGTCACGCAGGCGAGCCATCCGCTCGTCGGTGAGCAGTGGGGTCACGCTCGGTGCGAGCGCCACGTGGAGACCGTTGGCGCGAGCCCGGGCGACGAGTCGATCGAGGTCGGCGCGCATCAGCACGTCGCCTCCCGTGATCACGAACACCGGTGCCGGGGTCCCGAAGGCGGCGAGCGAATCGATGAACCGCTCCGCTTCGGCGGTCGTCAGCTCACCCCCGACCGGGTCGCGCTGGGCCTCGGCCCGGCAGTGTGCACAGGCGAGCAGGCACGCCCGGGTCGACTCCCAGAACACGAGGATCGGCCGCCGGTCGAGGTCGAGGCCGGGGCGACCCGCCGCCCGCGAGTGCGGGCCGGGGTGCGACCGGGTGTCGGCACCCAGGGCAGCCGGAGGGACCTCGCGCGCCGAGGTGTCGGAATCCACGCACCCACTCTCCCGGTTCTCGCGCCCGATCGGCACGGCCGTTGGACCCTTCTCGTCCGGCGCCACACGTCGGGCGCGGCCGCCCCCGTCCTGTCTAGACGCCGGCGCGCTCGGCTTCGATGAGCTCGGCGGGCCGCGGCCGGCCGAAGAGGTAGCCCTGACCGCGCTCACACCCGAGCTCGCGCAGGCGGGTCAGCTGCAACGGCGACTCGATGCCCTCGGCGACCACCGTGAGACCCAGCGACTGTCCGAGGCGGACCACCGCCTCGACGATGGTCGTGTCCTCGGAGTCGAGTCCCAGCCCGCCGACGAAGGACCGGTCGATCTTGATCGCCTCGACCGGGAAGCGCTTGAGGTAGGTCAGCGACGAGTAGCCGGTCCCGAAGTCGTCGACCGACAGGTGCAGACCGAGGCCACGGAGCTCGCGAAGCGCGACCGTGGCGCCGTTCACGTCGGCGAGCAGGGACGTCTCGGTGATCTCCAACCACAACGAATCGGCGTCGACGCCGGTTTCGGCCAGCGCCTCGCGCACGACGTCGTGGAACGAGGGATCGACGAGCTGGCGGGTCCCGACGTTCACCGACAGCGAGCAGCCGGCGAACGGATGGCCCGCCGCACGCCACCTGCCGAGCTGGGCGAGTGCGTCGCGCAGCACGCGTGCGCCGAGCTCGACCGACAGCCCCGACTCGTCGGCGAGCGGGAGGAACTCGCCCGGTGGCAGCAGGCCCCGCTCGGGATGCAGCCAGCGCACGAGCACCTCGTAGCCGACGACACGGCCCGACTCGAGATCGACGATCGGCTGGAAGTACGGGACGATCTCGCCACGCGCGAGTCCCTTGCGCAGCTCGCCGACGGTCCGCAGCGCGTGCACGCCGGATTCGCGATCGCCCACCGCCGAGGTCTCGACCCGATCGCGACCGAGCGCCTTGGCGCGGTACATCGCCGCGTCCGCATCGCGGAGCAGATCGTGCGGTGTCATCTCGTCCTGACCGGTCGTACACCCGATCGACGCGGTGACGTACAGCTCGTGCTCACCGATCGTGACCGGCGGTCGGACCACTGCGAGGAGCCGCTCGGCGATGTCGACCCCGGACCCCGTCACCACGGCGACGAACTCGTCCCCACCGAAGCGGGCGAGCACGTCGCCGTCGCGCAGGGCGTCGCGCAGACGGCCGGACAGCGTCCGCAACAGCTCGTCGCCCACCTCGTGGCCGAGCGAGTCGTTGACCACCTTGAACTGGTCGAGGTCGATGAAGAGCACCGACACCGAACCCGACTCGGCGACGGCGAGGCGATCGTGGAGGAGGTGCATGAGGAACGACCGGTTCGGCAGGCCCGTCAGGTCGTCGTGCTGTGCCGCGTAGCGGAGCCGGGCGGCCGCACGGCGCTGCTCACTGATGTCTTCGACGTGGACGATCGCGAGCAGAATCCCGTCGTCCTCGGCCGACGACACGCGGGTCCGCGCCCACACGAACTCCCCATCGCGACGGCGGTAGCGCTGATCGATCCGGAAGGTGTCGACGATGCCGAGCTCGAGACGCGCCCGGTGCGGTTGCGCCGCCCTGACGTCGTCGGGGTGGGTGAACTCGCGCAGGGTGCACCCGACGAGCTCGTCGGTGCGGCGTTGGAGCATGTCCGCCAGCGTCTCGTTGGCATCGACGATGCGGTTGTCGTCGAGCCGGACGAGGGCCATGCCGGTCGGCGCCGACTGGAAGGCCTGATGGAAGCGCTGCCGCGCCGCGGCCAGGGCGCGGTGTTGCTGCTCGCGTTCGGTGATGTCGCGGAGTCGCACGATGAGGCGCCGGGACTGGCCACCGTCGTGGTGCTGGGGTCGCAGGCAGGTCGCCTCCACGAGCACCCGCTCCTGCGG
>CBFCWS010000024.1:0-16076 GCA_965601765.1 uncultured Ilumatobacter sp.
GTCCTCGCCGCCAGCTCCCTGGTGCTGGCTGCGTGCGGTGACGACGAAGACGATGCACAGCAGGCCGTCGAGGACGCGGTCGCCGACGCCGAACAGGCGGTCGAGGACGCGGTCGACGAGGTTCGAGAGGCGGCCGGCGACGCGGTCGACGCCGCAGAGGAGGCGGTCGCCGATGCCGAGGAGGCCGTCGAGGAGGCCGTCGACGACGCTGCGGGTGCCGTCGAGGACGCGGTCGGCGACGCGGAGGACGCGGTCGACGACGCGGTCGACGACGCCGACGACATGGCCGAGGAGATGGTGGTCCCCGAGGACTGGCCGGACAGCATCGTCTTCACGCTGACCCCCTCGCAGGAGACCGGCGGCCTCATCGAGACGGCCCAGCCGCTGGCCGACATGCTCGCCGAGCGGCTCGGCATCGGTGTCGAGGCCCTGGTGCCGACCGACTACGCGGGCGTGATCGTCGCACTGCAGTCGGGGCAGGCGCAGGTCGCCGGCGGACTCGGTCCCCGCCAGATGGTGCAGGCCGAGGAGCAGGCCGGCGCCGAGCTGATCCTCCAGGCGGAGCGGTTCGGTTCGCTCACCTACGTCACGCAGTGGATGACCAACGACCCCGACACGTTCTGCGACGACGAGCCGGTCGCCGACGAGGAGGGCTTCCTGTTCTGCAACGGCACCCTCGATGCCGAGGTGTCCGACGGTCCGATCGCCCAGGACAAGCTCGCGCTGCTCGAGGGGCAGACCGTGTCGTTCGTCGACCAGGGTTCCACCTCGGGGTACGCGATCCCGGCGCTCCAGCTCGTCGAGGTCGGCATCGACCCGATCGACGGTGTCGACGGCGTGTTCGCCGGCGGCCACGACAACTCGGTCAAGGCCGTGTACGACGGTGACGCCGTCGCCGGGACCTCGTTCAACGACGCACGCGGCGACGTGGTGGAGGAGCTCGCCGACGTCGGGGAGCAGGTCGTGGTGTTCGGCTGGTCCGGCCCGATCCCGAACGACGGCTTCGCCGTCGCCGGCGATCTGCCCGAGGGCCTGGCGACGGCGATCACCGACGCCTTCGTCGACATCACCATGGACGAGGACGGCCTGGTCCTGCTCCAGGAGCTCTACAACATCGACAACCTCGTCCCGGTCACGTCGAGCGACTACGACGTGATCCGCGACCTGGAGGCCGAGCTCGGCGACGTCCTGAGCTGATCACCGTGACGAAGCAAGCCAGGCTTGCTTCGTCACGGTCGTCCGACGGCCCCGGTTGCATTGCAGCGCCGGGGCCGTCGCACGACATCACACGAACGGAGCAGCGAGCGTGATCGAGTTCACGAAGGCATCGGTGGTCTACCCCGGCGGCGTGCAGGCGTTGAAGGACCTGTCGGTTCGCATCGACGACGGTGAGTTCGTCGTCATCGTCGGGCTCTCGGGTGCGGGGAAGTCGACCCTGATCCGGGCGGTCAACGGGCTGGTGCCGCTGACATCCGGCACGCTGCAGGTCAACGGCCGCGAGGTCACCGAGCTCGACCGCGCCGGGCTGCGCGACCTGCGCGCCGAGGTCGGCATGATCTTCCAGGGGTTCAACCTCGTCGACCGGACCTCCGTGCTGAACAACGTGCTGATGGGTCGCCTCCACCGCGTGCCGCTGTGGCGAACGCTGCTCGGTCGCTACCCGAAGTCCGACATCGACGCCGCGGCGCGGGCACTCGATCGGGTCGAGATCGTCGACCGGGCATGGGTGCGGGCGAGCAACCTGTCGGGTGGCCAGCGCCAGCGCGTCGGCATCGCCCGAGCCCTCGCGCAGGAGCCGTCGATCATCCTCGCCGACGAACCGGTCGCGTCGCTCGACCCGCCGACGAGCCACGTCGTGATGCGGTACCTCCAGCAGATCAACCGCGAACTCGGCATGACGACGATCGTCAACCTCCACTTCCTCGATCTCGCGACGGCGTACGCCGACCGGATCATCGGGTTGCGGAACGGCGAGCTCGTGTTCGACGGGCCGGGCAAGGACTGCGACGCCCAGGTGTTCGAGGACATCTACGGCCGCAGCCTGACCGCAGACGACACGATGACCAAGCAGGCCTCGATCTGAGATCCGGGTGAGCATCACCGAGCCCGAGGTCGGCGTGGCCGCGCGCCGCAGCACGGCGCCGGAACTGCCCGAGCGGCCCGGTCCGTCGCGCTTCGCGCTCCTCGGAACGGTCGGCGCGCTGGCGATGACCGTGCTCACCGCGTGGAGCGTCGGGTTCTCGCTCACCGGTCTCATCGAGGATCTCCGCCGACCGAACCCGGTGCTCGAGGGCCTGCTCAACCCCGACTTCGGGCAGATCTGGTCCGACCGCTCACGCAGTGCGTTCATCGAGACGCTGCAGCTCGCCGTGCTCGGTACGGTCGTCGGCGCGTCGATCTCGCTGCCGCTGGCGCTGTGGTCGACGCGCTACGGCAACCCCAATCGGTACCTCCGCGGGGCGCTGCGGACCTTCAACAGCGTCATCCGCTCGATCCCCGACCTGCTGTGGGCGCTGTTGTTCGTCGCCGCGGTCGGGATCGGGGCCCTGCCCGGCCTGCTGGCGCTGATCTGCTTCTCGATGGCGGTCACCACGAAGCTGACCGCCGACACGCTCGACAACATCGACATGGGTCCCGTCGAAGCCGCCAACGCCTCGGGGGCGACCCTCAACAAGATGCTGCGCAGCGCCGTCGTCCCGCAGATCCTGCCCTCGTACGCGTCGTTCGTGCTGTACAACTTCGAGCTCAACCTGCGCGCCTCGGCCGTGCTCGGGCTCGTCGGCGCAGGCGGCATCGGCCAGCGCATCGAGTTCTTCCGCGGTCGCGGCGAGTGGGAGCAGCTGTGGGGCCTCGTCTTCATGTTCTTCCTGGTCGTCCTCGTCGTCGAGCAGATCTCGGTGTGGCTGCGACGGAGGCTCGTATGACGGGTTCGCCGAGGGCCACGACCGTGGCGCTGCCGGACAAGGCGCCCGACGTCGTCAAGTGGGTGGCGACGGCGGCGACGGTCGCGCTCGTGCTCTGGAGTGCTCTCGGGCTCGATGCGAACTGGAGCCGGTTGGTCGGCGCCCCGGCCGATCTCTACAACCTGCTCCGGTTGATGTTCACGAACATCGACCTGGCCGACACGGGTGATCTCCTCGGCTCGATGTGGGAGTCGATCTCGATCGCCTGGCTCGGCACCATCATCGCCGCGGTCTTCGCGATCCCGCTGTCGTTCCTGGCCGCCGAGAACCTGGTCGGCAAACCGATCGCCTACCTGTTCCGGCAGGTGCTCAACATCCTCCGGGCGATCCCCGAGGTCATCCTCGCCCTGATCTTCATCCCGGTCTTCGGCCTGTCGCCGATGGCCGGCGTGCTCGCGATCGGGATCGGATCGATCGGCAGCCTCGGCAAGCTGTTCTACGAGATCCTGGAGGCGATCAAGCGCGAGCCGCTCGAGGCGGCCGATGCGGTCGGGGCATCGAGCCTGCAGCGGCTGCGGTGGGGTGTCCTGCCGCAGGTGATGCCCGAGCTGGCCTCGTTCATCCTGTACCGCTTCGAGATCAACATCCGAGCCTCTGCCGTGCTCGGTGTCGTCGGCGCCGGGGGGATCGGCGGTGACGTGCAGCAGGCGATCCTGTTCAAGGACTACGGCACCGCCGGGCTCGGGTTGATCATCATCGTCCTCGGCACGATCGCGGTCGACACGATCTCGGGAGCCGTCCGGCGGCGGATCATCACCGGACCCGACCGGTCGGTCGGCCAGGATGAGCCCATGACCGATCTCCAGGCCAGGCCGGCTGCGTACCTGTGATGTCGCGAGATCGGCAGTTCATCCTCGGCGTCGATCTCGACGGGGTCGTGGCGAACCACACCGTGCGCTTCCGGGAGATCATGGCCGAGCTGCGCGGGGTCGATCCCGAGACGATGCCGCTCGATCGTTCGTGGGACTTCCACGAGTGGGGGCTCGGGCCCGACGAGTACAGCCACTACCACCGCATCGCCGTCATGGAGCACGACATGTTCCGCACGATGCCGGCGATCGAGGGCGCTGCGGACGCGCTCTGGCGGTTGTCGGACGCGGGAGTCTGGATCCGCATCATCACGCATCGGCTGTACGTCCACTGGGGGCACGAGAAGGCGGTGGCCGACACCGCAGCGTGGCTCGACGTGCACCGCATCCCGTACCGCGACCTGTGCTTCCTCGGGGCGAAGCCGCAGGTCGAGGCCGACGCCTACATCGACGACGCCGTCCACAACATCGTCCAGCTGCGCGAGGCCGGCAACACCGTGATCGCGTTCAGCCAGCCGTACAACCGCGACCTCGAGGGTCTGCGCGCCGACACCTGGTACGACGTCGAGGAGATCGTGACCGGTCTCGTGACCGAGCACGTCGGCCGGTTCGAGGCGCAGCTGCCCGGCGTCGATTCCGGCGCCGACCGGCTCGACCGCCGCCGCGGTTGAGATCCGCTGCGGGCGAGATCCTGGCCGAGGTCGGGGCGAGCGACCGGTGGTCGCCGGCCGCCCAACCCCTGGTCAGCGACCGTCTTGGCAGACTCCGGACAGCAGGAGTTGGGCCTCGATGGGCTTCTCGTTATGGTCGAAGGGGTCGTGGCGTGCTCGCAAGTCGCTTGAGTCGCCGGTCGCACCCAGGGGAGAGCTCATGAACTGGAACATCTTCGATCGACTTCGACGTCGTGCAGCGCCGCCGCAGCGGGAGGTGATGGAGGCCTACCAGCAGGGCCGCATCAGCCGTCGGAGCTTCATCCACCGCGGCACGATCATCGGCTTGTCGGCGCCGACCATGGCGGCCGTCCTCGCGGCGTGCGGCGGCGACGACGACACCGCCGACGAGTCCGGCGACGACGCGACCGCCGGAGGATCGGACGCCGACACCGACACCACCGCCGCAGCGGGCGAGCCGACGGCCGGAGGCGACCTCACCGCCGGGATCCAGCAGGGCGATGCCACCTCCGGTCTCGATCCGCTCAACATGCTCGACCTCGGTACGTACTGCGTGCTGTCGCAGAGCTTCGAGTACCTGGTCGGACTCGCCGACGACGGTGGCATCGGTCCGACGTCGCTCGCCACGGAGTGGTCGCCCAACGACGACGGCAGCGCGTGGACCTTCACGCTGCGCGAGGGCGTGATGTGGCAGGACGGCACGCCGTTCACGTCGGCCGACGTGGCCGCCACCCTCGACCGCATGGTCGAGGTCAACGCCGGCGTCGGCGGCGTGTGGAGCGAGGGCGCCGCCGAGACACCCGACGACCTCACCGTCGTGCTCAACCTGAACGAGCCGAACGGCAACCTGCCCGTGCTCGTGTCGATCTACAACCCGCAGTCGCTGATCACGCCGGCCGACTACAGCAACGGGACCGTGCTCGACGAGCGCACGACCGGCACCGGCGCGTGGATGCTCGACTCGTTCGACCCGACGACGTTCACCTCGCGGTTCGTCCCCAACCCCGACTGGTGGGGCGGCTCGGTCAACCTCGACAGCATCACCCTGCAGGGGTTCGACAGTGGCGGCACCAAGGTCGCCGCGATGGCGGCACGCGAGATCGACGCCGTCCAGGACTTCACCGTCGCCGACGGCGGCACCCTCCTGTCCGACGAGGCGATCTCCGTGCTCCGGCCACCGTCGACGAACCACCGCAAGCTCTGGTTCAACACCCAGCTCCCCGAGGGGGGCCCGTTCACCGATGTCCGGGTCCGCCAGGCGGTGGCCTACGCGGTCGACCGTCAGCGCATCGTCGACACCGTGTACCAGGGCGAGGCGATCGTCGGGAACGACCACGTCGTGCACCCGGTCGTGCCGTCGTTCGACGACAGCCAGGAGCAGCGCCCTCGCGACGTCGAGATGGCCCGTCAGCTGCTGAGCGACGCCGGCTACCCCGACGGTTTCGAGACGACGCTCCAGGTGAGCGATCTCGGCGAGGTGCCCCAGATCGCAGCGATCGTCGAGCAGAGTCTTTCGGAGATCGGCATCACCGCCCCGGTCAGCGTGACCCCCAACTCCGACTTCTACGGCGAGTACTGGTGCGCCGGCGCACCGTGGGGGGCCCAGCCCGACACCGGCGGCCCGGGGCGTCCGTGTGGCGCCTCGGCCGAGATCGGCATCGTCGACTACGGTCACCGCCCCACGCCCGACGTGTTCTTCGCCCGGGCGCTCCAGACCGACGGCGACTGGAACGCGGCGAACTACAACTCGTCCGACTTCGACGCCCTCTTCGCCGAGTTCCAGGCGACCCTCGACGTCGACGCCCGTCGCGAGGTCACCGGGCAGATGCAGCGGCTGCTGAGCGAGGACGTGCCGAACTGCGTGCACACGTTCTTCCAGTACCTCTCCGGACACGACGCGTCGGTCCAGGGCGTGCAGGTGACGGCGCTCGGCCACATGCAGTTCCAGCAGGCCTCCAAGGCCTGATCTGACACGGCGGGGACGGCGGGTCGTACCCGCCGTCGACCGGACACTGACGACGAGGGGCACGACATGGCGCGATTCATCATCCGACGGCTGCTGCTGTCGTTGGTGACCCTCGCCATCCTCCTGGTCATCATCACGCTGATCCCGAACATCGCCCCGGGCGACCCTGCGCGCAAGATCGCCGGCGGAACCGCGTCGCCGGAGCGGCTCGCGGCCGTGACCGAGTCGCTCGGGCTGAACGACTCGGTGGCCACGCAGCTCGGTGACCTGGCACGATCGGTGTTCACGCTCGACTTCGGTGAGTCGTTCTCGGTCGCCGCCGGTGAACCGGTGATGGACCTGGTCTGGACGGCGCTCGGGAACTCCGCCAAGCTCGTCGTCTTCGCGCTCCTGCTCACCGTGCCGCTGTCGGTGCTCGGCGGGCTGGTCGCGGCATACAAGAAGGACACCTGGATCGATCGGTCGATCGTGAACGGTGGGCTCGCACTCTCGTCGATCCCCGACTTCGTCGCCGCGGTGCTCTTGTTGGCGTTCGTCGCGGTGCCGATCGACTTCTTCAAGGTGCAGGGCAACGCCCCGCCGGGATCCGACATCCTGACCCAGCTGCAGCACCTGCTGCTGCCCGCGATCGCGATCCTGATGGTGTACTTCGGCTACATCGCCCGCATCACCCGCGCCGGCACGATCACCGCACTCGAGTCCGACTACGCCCGGACGGCGTTCATGCGCGGGCTGTCGACACGCGTGGTGTTCCGCAAGCACATCGCCCGCAACGCGCTCCAACCGACCGTCGCGGTCCTCGGCACACAGCTCGGGTATCTGTTCGGGGGGATGGTGGGCCTCGAGGTCGTGTTCCAGTACCCCGGGCTCGGTCGCCTCATCTTCCGTGCGATCGACCGAGCCGACTACCCGGTGCTGCGCGCCGGTGTGCTGACGGTGGCGATCATCTACATGCTGGCCACGCTCACGGCCGATCTGATCATCGCCTGGATGAACCCCCGGGCCCGACTCCAGCTGGGTGACGACTGATGAGCGACGTGCCCGAGTCGAGCGCACCCGAGCCGAACGAGGCGCCGTCGGCCGCCGTCGATCTGGTCGACAGCGAGGTCGTCGCCACCCGGCACCAGATCCGGAGGGAACAGCGGCGGGTCCTGTTCCGCAGCCCCGGGTTCGTCATCGGTGTCGTCATCGTCGGGTTCTGGATCGTGGCGGCGATCGTCCCCGGCCTGCTCACCACGTACGATCCGAAGGACTTCGTCGACTCGGTGCCCCCCCGAACGCCCCCTGGCGAGGGCGGGTGGTTCGGCACCGACCAGATCGGCCGCGACGTCTACAGCCGCGTCATCTACGGGGCACGTCCGATCCTCGTGATCGCCCCGCTCGCCACGGGGATCGCCATCGTGGTCGGCACGTTCCTCGGCCTGTTGATGGGCTACTACCGGGGCCTGCTCGACGAGATCCTCAGCCGCGTCGTCGAGGCGATCCTGTCGATCCCCGTCATCCTGATGGCGATCCTCGTCGTGTTCACGTTCGGCCAGTCGCGACCGGTGATCATCGGGACGATCGCCGTGCTGTTCGTCCCGGCGATCACGCGCACGATCCGGTCGGCTGCCATCGCCGAAGCGCAGCTCGACTACGTGACGTCGGCCAAGATGCGCGGCGAGTCGGGCCTGTTCATCATCGGTCGCGAGATCCTCCCCAACGTCACCGGTCTGATCGTCGTCGAGCTGACGGTGCGGCTCGGCTACGCCGTCTTCACCTACGCAACGCTCGCGTTCCTCGGGATCGTCGGCACGAACCTCACCGATGCCGACTGGGGGGTCGACGTCTCGCAGTCGTACACCGACGTCGTGTCCGACCTCTGGTGGCCGACGATCTTCCCGGCCCTCGCGATCGCCAGCCTGGTGATCGGCGTCAACCTCATCTCCGACTCGATCGACAAGGCGCTGAAGTCATGACCGTCCTGGAGGAACCGCCCGCCCAGGCGTCGACCGCCGCACTGGCGATCGACGACCTCCACCTGTCCTACGTCGTGCGCGGCACACCGCGCGCCGTCCTGCGGGGCGTGTCGTTCGAGGTGCGCGCCGGTGAGGCGTACGGCCTCGTCGGGGAGTCGGGTTGCGGCAAGTCGACCACGGCGTTTGCGGCCCTGCGCTACCTGCCCACGAACGGCCGGATCGACAGCGGTCGGGTGACGGCGGCGGGCAAGGAGCTCACGACGATGAGCGGACGCGAGCTCCGTCGGTTCCGCTCCAACGACGCCTCGATGGTCTTCCAGGACCCGGTGCAGGCGGTCAACCCCGTCCTCAAGATCGGACGCCAGGTCGCCGAGGCGTTCGAGGTGCTCGGACAGTCGGGCGCCGAGGCGCGCGACTCGGCGTTGCACGCCCTCGAGCGTGTGCACATCGCCGATCCCGTGAGGGTGATGGAGCGCTATCCGCACCAGCTCTCGGGCGGCATGCTGCAACGGGTCGTCATCGCGATGGCGCTCGCCGGCGACCCCAAGCTGCTCGTGCTCGACGAACCGACGACCGGCCTCGACGCGACCGTCGAGGCCGAGGTGCTCGATCTCGTGCGCGAGCTGCGCTCGGAGCTCAACTCGGCGATCCTGCTCATCGCCCACAACCTCGGCGTGATCCGCACGATGTGCGATCGCGTCGGCGTGATGTACGCCGGTCGGGTCGTCGAGGAGGGTGTCGTCGGCGATGTGTTCGACGATCCCAGCCATCCGTACACGAAGGGCCTGCTCAACTCGATCCCCCGGCACGGGATCCGCAAGACCGATCGCGAGCTGTTCGCCATCCCGGGCAACCTGCCCCAGATCGGCGAGTCGCTCCCGACGTGCGTGTACGTCGATCGCTGTCCGATCGCGACCGACCTGTGCCGGACCGACGTCCCACCCGTGGTGGCCCGTCGCGAGGGCCACTGGACGCGGTGTCACCATCCCGATCGGATCGACCAGGTACCGGATCCGGAGGAGGTCTCCGAGGAGCACCGCGTCGGTGACGACGAGGTGATCGGCGTCCACGGCGTGTCGAAGACCTTCCGCCAACGCGGCCACGAGGTGCCGGCGCTCGTCGGCATCGACATCGGATTCGCCGAGGGCGAGACCCTCGGCCTCGTCGGCGAGTCGGGTTCGGGCAAGTCGACGCTCGCGAAGACGATGCTCGGTGTCTACGAGCCCGACGAGGGCGGCGCGATCACCCTGCGCGGCCGCGAGATGAAGGGGAAGGCGACCGACCGCATCGACGAGTCGATCCGCGCCATCCAGATGGTGTTCCAGAACCCGGACTCCGCGCTCAACCGGGCCTGGACCGTCCGCCGCATCCTGATGCGGACCGTCACCAAGCTCACCGGTCTCCGCGGTGATGCTGCCGAGGCGCGGGCGGTCGAGATCGCCGAGGCGATGCGCCTGTCCGAGCGCCACCTCGACATGCGTCCGCGTCAGCTCTCGGGTGGGCTCAAGCAACGGGTGGCGATCGCCCGCGCCTTCGCCGGTGACCCGAACGTCGTCGTGTGCGACGAGCCGACCTCGGCACTCGACGTGTCGGTCCAGGCGGCGATCCTCAACCTCCTGGCGAGACTGCAGCGCGAGGACCGCACCAGCTACCTGTTCATCAGCCACGACATCGGCGTCGTGCGCTACCTCGCCGACCGGATCGCCGTCATGTACGTCGGGCGCATCGTCGAGCTCGGGACGACCGACCAGATCTTCGCCGGCCCGAACCACCCGTACACCGAAGCGCTGCTGTCGGCGGTGCCGAACGTCGACGGCGTGGCCGATGACCGGATCCCGCTCACGGGCGAGATCCCGAGCCCGGCCGATCCGCCCTCGGGCTGCGTGTTCCACACGCGGTGCCACCGGTTCATGCCGGGTACGTGCGACGTGGTCGATCCGCCCGAGATCGAGCTCGCGCCCGGGCACGTCTCCAAGTGTCACCTATCCGCGGACGAGCTGCGCGAGACGCCGGTCCGGATCGCGAACACCCCTTCCTGATCCTCGCGCGATCCTCGACGCTCCGTGAACGTCGCCGACGACGGTGCACGGGTGGCCGACGTCGCGATCGCCCTGCGCGGCGTGCACAAGGTGTTCCCCGGCGCCGCGGGCGTAGCGGTCGACTCACTCGTTCTCGATGTCTGCGAGGGCGAGAACGTCGCACTCGTCGGCCCGTCGGATGTGGAGACCCACGGCCTCGACTTCGAGGATGCCGATGCCGTCGCCGCCTGCTGGTTGGCGGGGGAGGGGCTCGGCGGCTGACGCGCAGCCTGCCTCGACGCACGGCCCGGAGCGTGGTTTCGCAGATGGTGCCAGACACCCCTAGCTTGCCGAGGTGGCACATCGCGTCAGCTATCGCGTCTACTACGAGGACACCGACAGCCTCGGTGTCGTCTACTACGCCAACTACTTCAAGTTCTTCGAGCGCGGGCGCAGCGAGTACCTGCTCGCGAAGGGCCACGACGTCGCGAGCCTGAACGCCGCCGGCGTCAACGTCGTCGTCCACGCGGTCAGCGCGAAGTTCCGCAAGAGCGCCGGACTCGGCGACGTGGTCGATGTCGTGACCAGCTTCGGCGTGGAATCGGCCTACCGGGGGCGCTTCTCCCAACGCGTCGAGCTCGATGGCGTCGTCCTCGTCGAGGCCGATGTCGACGTCGTGTGCACCAACCCCGAGCAGACCCTGATCGAGCTCCCCGACGCGATCCGCGCCACCGCCGAGGACTGAGCAACGATCGCGTGGTCATGTGTTCTGGGCGTGGTCGAAGCCGAACCTGCCCTTGATGCAGAGGTTGCCGGAGGTGATCGGGCTGTCGGGCGGGGACGAGACCTTCACGATCGTCCCGTCCTGGACGTGGAGTCTCAGGTTGCACCCCACGCCGCAGTACCCGCAGATCGTGTCGGTCGTGGTCTGGCGCTCCTCGTCCCACGTGCCAGCCGCCCGCATCTCGTGCTCGGAGCGGAACATCAACGCACCGGTCGGGCACACCTGGATGCAGTTGCCGCAGTACACGCAGCTCGAGTCGGGAAGGTCGACGTCGAACTCGGTCGAGATGTGCGCGGCGAGCCCGCGTCCGGCGACGTCGATGACGAAGCTGTGCTGCCACTGGTCACCACACGCGTCGACGCACTGGTAGCAGAGGATGCACTTGGCGTAGTCGCGGACGTACAGGTCGTTGTCGACGCGCACCGGTCGGTCGGCGAGGGTCGCGGCGTCAGGACCGAACCGGCCCGGCTCGGCGCCGTACTCGGCGTTCCACTCCTCGACCCGTTCGGTCAGCGAGAGGTCGACGGTGGAGCCGAGGAACTCGAGCACCATCCTGCGGGCGTGATCGACCCGATCGGAGCGGGTGGTGACGACCATGTCGTCCTCGACCGGGCGGGAGCACGCCGGGACGAGGGCGCGCGAACCCTCGACCTCGACCACGCAGACCCGACACGCGTTCTTCGGGGTGATCGTGTCGCCGTAGCACAGCGTCGGGATCTCACCGCCCCGTCCGCCGCACGCGTCGAGGATGGTGGCGCCGTCGGCGACCGCCACCTCCTCGCCGTCGACCACGACGGTCCGGATCGCGCGGACCGCGTCCGGCTCGTTCACCGTGGTCACGGGCGGACCCCCAGCCGGACGATCGCGGACTCGACGGCGTTGGCGGCGGTCTGACCGAGCCCGCAGATGCTCGCGTCGCGCATCGCAGCGCCGATCTCGTGGACCAGCTCGACGTCACCGGCCGCCAGCGCCTCCTGCTGGCGCACGGTGCCGACACGGCAGGGGACGCACTGGCCGCACGACTCGTCGCTGAAGAACGCGGCGATCCGGTGGAGCTGATCGACGAGATCGACCGACTGGTCGTGCACCAGCACGACGCCGGAGCCGAGCGTGAGGCCGCGCTGGCGCGCCGACGCGTCGTCGAGCGGCAGGTCGAGGTCGTCCGGCCCGGCGAACCCGCCGGCGGCGCCGCCGAGCATGATCGCCTGGAGCTGCGAGCCCGCCCGGACGCCGCCGGCCAGTTCGATCAGGTCGCCGAGCGACGTGCCGATCCCGACCTCGTAGACACCCGGCCGGACGACGGCGCCCGACAGGCAGAACAACCGCCGATCGGCCCGGTACGGCGAGCGCAGGACGGGCGGTACGTTCATCAACGTCTCGACGTTGTTCACCGCAGTCGGGAGGCCGAAGAGACCCGACTCGTGCGGGAACGGCGGCTTGTTGCGCGGCTCGCCGCGATACCCCTCGACCGAGTTGAAGATCGCCGTCTCCTCGCCGCAGATGTACGCACCGGCGCCGCGAACGATGTCGATCGTGCTGCCGGCGTCGGTGCCGAGGAGGCCCCGTTCACGACAGCGCACGAGCGCGGTCGACAGCGTCGCCTCGGCCCGCGCGTACTCGCCCCGCAGGTAGACGATCCCGTTGGACGACGACGTCGCGAGCGCCGCGATCAGCATCGACTCGACCAGCGCGTAGGGGTCGTTCTCGATCAGCGTGCGGTCCTTGAAGGTGCCGGGTTCCGATTCGTCCGCGTTGGCGATCAGGTAGCGGGCCGTCGCGTCTTGCGACCGGACGGCCGCCCACTTGCGCGCCGTCGGGAACCCGGCGCCGCCGCGCCCGGTCAGGCCCGAGTCGGCGACCGCGGGGATGACGCCGTCGGGCCCGAGCTCGCGAGCGATCCGCCACGCCTCGAACCCGCCGTCGGCGAGGTAGGCATCGAGGTCGAGCGGGTGGCTGCGGCCGGCTCGCCGGAGCAGCACGAGCGACGGGTCGCCCGCCTGCGGCACGGCGGCGGCCGGGTCGGGTTCGTCCCCGGGCCGGCGACCGCCGGCGAGCGCCCCGGCCAGACCGGTGTCGATCGGGGCGACGGCGGTCCGCGAGACCGGGTCGCCGGCGTGGGTCAGGAACGCCGCCGGGGCGCGGTCGCAGAGACCGAGGCACGCTGACGGATGGGTGCCCGGCGGTGGATCGAACCGGTCGGGGTGCGATCGGCAGGCGACGTCGACGCACACGTGCACCTGGCGCGCCGGGCGCTCGGTGGTCGCGAACAGGCCGTAGAACGTTGCGACGCCGTAGATCTCGGCCGGCGAGACGCCGATCCGGTCGGCGACGTAGTCGATCGCGGTCGGGCTGATCCACCCGACGCGGTCGTTGACGGCATGCAACGTCGGGAGCAGGAGCGACCGCCACGTCGCCCGGTCGTGCCCGCCGCGGGGTGGGGCGACGTCGCGCCGCCCGTCGTCGGCGCCGAGCACGGCATCGACCGCAGCGCGCTCGGCGACGGCGGGTTCGATCGGACGCGGGATCGGCTCCATCAGTCGCCCGCCACCGGCGGCGCCGAGTCGACCCCGGCCGAGATCCTGTCGATGCGGACCGCAGCGGCCTTGAACTCGGCAGTGCCGGACCGCGGGTCGGTCGCGTCGATCGTCAGCCGGTTGACCGCGACCTCGTCGGGGAAGTGCATGGTCATGAACACCAGTCCGGGCCGGAGGCCGTCGTCGATCCGCACCGGGGCGTCGACCGACCCGCGTCGGGACGACACGCGCACGATCTCGCCGTCGCGGACACCGACCCGCCTCGCGTCGTCGGGGGCGACGTCGACCGTCTCGCCGAACCGGTTCGGGCTCGGGTAGCCGCCCGACTGGACACCGGTGTTGTAGGAGTCGAGCCGGCGGCCGGTGGTCAACCTGAAAGGGAACTCGTCGCTGAGCGGGTCGACCGGAGGTTCGTCGTCGACGCAGCTGAACGGAGCCGGCCGCCCGCGGTCAGCCGGGGCGTCGGCCCAGAGGCGACCGTGCAGGTAGGGCGGCTCGATCCCGGTGTCGCTCGGGCACGGCCACTGGATGCCGCCGAGCTCGTCGAGGCGCGACCACGCCATCCCGGCGTGCAGCGGCGAGAGCGAGCGAACCTCGTCCCACACCGCCTCGCGATCGGCGTAGACCCACTCCTGCCCGAGCCGGGCCGCCAGGTCGATCAGGATGTCGCCGTCGTCGCGAGCGTCGCCCGGTGGCGAGATCGCGGCTCGCACCCGCTGGACCCGGCGTTCGGAGTTCGTCACCGTCCCGTCGGCCTCGCACCACGAGGCACAGCCGGGCAGCACGACGTCGGCGAGCTCGGCGGTGGCGGTGCGGTGGATGTCGAGGACGACGAGATGATCGAGGCCGCGCAGCGCTCGCAGCGCCTTGTCGGTGTCGGCCTCCGACTGGGCCGGGTTCTCGCCGAACACGAGCAGCGCCCGCAGGTCGCCACGCTCCATCGCCTCGAACATCGCGGTGAGGTGCCACCCGTCCTCGGGCGGGATCGTCGCACCCCAGCGCTCCTCGAACGCGCCGCGGGCGACCGGGTCCGAGACGTCCTGGAAGCCGGGCAGCTTGTTGGGGAGGGCGCCCATGTCGCCGCCGCCCTGGACGTTGTTCTGGCCGCGCAGCGGCGTCAGCCCGGCCCCGTAGCGGCCGACCTGGCCGGTCAGGAGTGCGAGGTTGCAGAGCGACAGCACGTTGTCGACGCCGTTGTGGTGTTCGGTGATCCCGAGCGTCCAGCAGAGCTGCGCAGCGCGGGCCGTCGCGTAGGCGGTCGCCAGATCGGCGATCGCCGCTGCGGGAACCCCCGTGACGGCCGCGCCGCGCTCGAGGGTCCAGGGTGCGACGTGCGTGGCGAAGGCGTCGAACCCCGCCGTCGCGCGCTCGACGAAGTCGGCGTGGACGAGGCCTTCGCCGATGACGTGGTTCGCGACGGTGTTGGCCAGGGCGATGTCGGTGCCGACCTCGAGGCCGAGCCAGCGATCGGCGAAGCGCGCCGTCTCGGTGCGGCGTGGGTCGACGACGAAGAGCCGGGCGCCGCGAGCGCGCGCGGTCAGCACGTGGTGGAAGAAGATCGGGTGGGCGTTGCGGGCGTTGGAGCCCCAGATGACGACGACGTCGGCCGCCTCCGCCTCCGCGTACGACGACGTGCCGCCACCGGCTCCGAAGACCGTGGCCAGACCGACCACCGACGGTGCGTGTCAAGTGCGGTTGCAGGAGTCGACGTTGTTCGACCCGAACGCGCTCCGTGCGAGCTTCTGGGTGAGGAAGTTGGCCTCGTTGGTGCTCTTCGAGCAGGAGAACACACCGATCGCCCGTCCGCCGTGGGTGTCGCGAACGGTTCGGAATCCGGCGGCCGCCCGGTCGAGCGCCTCGTCCCAGGTTGCAGCCCGCAGCTCGCCGCGCTCGCGGACGAGCGGTTCGGTCAGTCGCGCGAGGGCCCGGTGGCGTGCCACGTCCTCACGGTACCTCCGCCGGACGGCAGGGATCAGCCCGGGTGTGGGCTCCGGATGTCGCGGCCGACGGCCGGAACGCTGGCAGACTGCGTCGATGAGCGATTTCGACCGAACGCCGGGGGGAGCGGTGCTGATGGACGGCAACCGGCTGCGGGACGAGACCGTCGTCCGCCTGCGCGACGAGCTCGATGCGCTCGGCTCGCCGCCGGTGTGCCTGGCGACGGTCCTCGTCGGCGACGACAGGCCGAGCCAGATCTACGTGCGCATGAAGCACCGCAAGGCGGGCGACGCCGGCATCGTCTCGCGTGCGATCGAGCTCCCGACGACGTCGACGCAGGGCGACGTCGAAACTGCGGTCGCCGACCTCGTCGCGGACGCGGCCGTACACGCGATCCTCGTGCAGCTCCCGCTGCCGGACCACCTCGACCCGGAA
>CBFCWS010000025.1:0-15746 GCA_965601765.1 uncultured Ilumatobacter sp.
AGTAGGGGACCCGGCACCCGAGGTGGGTGCACTTCTGCGACAGCGCCCGGACCTCGCCGTCGATCCGCACCAGGTAGGAGCGTGCGGCCGGCACCTCGATCGCGCCCGTGTCGGGGATCGCATCGGGCGGCAGCGATCGGATGACCCCGCCGAAGCCCTCGGCGTCACCGGGCCGCAGGAGGTCCCAGGTGGTCCAGGCCCCGGCCGCGGCGATGAGGGCCAACCCGCCCTGCCACACGCGGGTGAGGAAGTGACGTCGTTCCATCAGGCTCATAGCTCTCCGTGCCATTCTTCCCACGGCCAGACCCAGCCCCAGTTGGGGCCGCGGAACATGAAGCCGATCAGCGTCAGGATGATCCAGATCACGAGGAAGGCCGTGAACGTCGCGACCGCCACCTTGCGGTGCTTCGGCTTGATGAAGCGGCTGCGGTCGATGTAGGGGAGCGCCACGAGCCCGATGATGATCGTGCCGGGCACGAGCACGCCGGCGACGAGCGGATGGAAGATGGCGAGCAGCTCCTGGAGGGCGGCGAAGTACCAGGGGGCCTTCTCGGGGTTGGGCGTCACCTGCGGGTTGGCGATCTCGCGGAGTGGGGCGTCGAAGAACAGCGAGATGATCATCACCGTCAGGAGCGTGCCCATCGCGACCACGCCGTGCCGCACGAGCAGGTGCGGCCACACCATCACCGTGTCGTCCCGGTCGATGATCTTCGAGTCGCCGGTGGCGGGCTTGCCGGGGACCACGCCGAGCACTCGCTGCGACCCGACGTGCCGGGGGGTCGCGCTCAGCTCGACGGGCACCTCGCCGTCGCCGGTGCGGTCGCCGGTGCGGTCGGTCGTGTCACTCATCGATGTCCACCGCCTGCTGGTCCATCATCGCGTCCTTGCGCCACCGCCAGAGGTGGATCATCAGCGTGAAGATCAGGATCGACGGGAGCACCGCGACGTGCAGGACGTAGAACCTGATGAGCGTCGACGAGTCGACCGTCGACCCGCCGAGGAGGATCTCCTTGACCGTCTCGCCGAAGAACGGGACGTACGCGGCCATCTCGGTGCCGACGGTCACCGCCCAGAACGCCAGCTGGTCCCACGGGAGCAGGTACCCGGTGAACGACATCAGCAGCGTCAGCAGGAGCAGCACGACGCCGATCACCCAGTTGAACTCGCGGGGCGGCTTGTACGCGCCCCGGTAGAACACCCGGGCCATGTGGGCGGCGACGGCGAGCACCATGAGGTGGGCCGACCAGCGGTGCACGTTGCGGACGTACTGTCCGAAGGGGACCTCGGTCTGGATCGTCTGGATGTTGGTGTAGGCGTTGGCGGGCGACGGCACGTAGAAGAACATCAGGTACACGCCCGAGGCGACGAGGGAGCCGAGCAGGACCGTCGAGATCACGCCCAGGTACCACGAGAACCGGAAGCCCAGCTCACGGCGCCGGATCTTGACCGGGTAGATGTGCAGCAGGAAGCTCGACCAGTGACCGGCGGCGCGGTCGCGGGGTGTGATCCGCCGGGGCGATCGGAAGATCGACCGGCCGATCGGCGTCGTGCGGACCTTGTCGAACGCCTCGTCGAGGGCATCACCCTCGGGTTCGACGTCGGGCCGGTCGTCGGTGACGGTCATCGGTCGGTACCTCCGGCAAGGTCGAGGACAGCTGGGGCCAGGCCCCACATGTCCGACGGGCGGACAGTTGGGGTCAGACCCCAACGGTCGCGGGTCATGGGAGCGCACTCCCGGGAACGCCGACGCCCTGCCACATGCCCATCGCGAGGGCGTCGGGAGGGCAGCGCTCGATGCACATGGCGCAGCGGATGCAGCGCTCCTCGTCGAGGAGCAGGGCCGTACCCCCCGGCCGGCCCTGCTCCAGGTCCTCCGACGGCACCAGGGAGATGACGTCGACGGGACAGACGTCGGCGCACAGCGCGCACAGCACGCACTTGTCGACGTCGAGGATGATGTTGGCGAAGCACCGCAGGCAGCGGGCCGCCTCGCAGCGCGCCTGGTCGGGGGTGAACCCGAGCTCGACCTCGGCCAGGCCGATGCGGCGTCCGGTGTCGAGGGTCGGCACGTCCTGGCGCGGCACCCGGTCGTAGGTGTCGTCGAGGCGATGGAACTGCTCGAGGCGGACGAAGGTCGCCGGCTGCGGTGGGGCGGCGTCACCGCCGAACGACTCGTGGATCGCGGCGGCCGAGCGGCGACCGTCGGCGACGGCGTCGATCAGGGTGCGCGGGCCCTTGGCGGCGTCGCCACCCGACCAGATCCTCGGATCTGAGGTGGCACCGGTGTCGTTGTCGATCTGGATCGTCCGGCGGGGACTGACCTCGGGCCCGTCGGTTCCCAGCGCGTCGAGGTCGATCGCCTGCCCGATCGCGAGGATGACCGTGTCGGCCTCGAGGAACCGACGGTCGGTGTCGTCGAACACCGGAGCGAACCTGCCGTCGGCGTCGAACACGGACGTCACGCCCACGGTCTCGACCCCGGTCACCCGGCCGTCGGCGGCGCCGACCGACACCGGTCCGCGGCGGTTGACGAACTCGATGCCCTCGTGCTCCGCCTCCTCGATCTCGAAGTCGTGGGCCGGCATCTCGTCGCGTGACTCCAGCGACATCACCGTGATCGACCGGGCGCCGGCCCGGCTGGCGGACCGCGCGACGTCGAGCGCCTCGGTCATCGACGACCGCTGCTCCTGGTCGATCTGGGCGTCGTCGGCGGTGGGCCCCTGCGAGGGGTCGCCGTACTCCGACGCCCGCAGCGCCGTGCGGGCGGCGTCCATCGCCACGTCGCCGCCACCGACGACGACGACGCGCTCGCCGACGTCGACGCTGAACCCCCGGTTCATGTTGATCAGGAACTCGATCGCCTTGAACACCCCGTCGGCGTCGGCGCCGTCGATGTCGAGCCCGCGCCCGAGGGTGGCGCCGATCCCCAGGAACACGGCGTCGTGGCGCTCCAGGAGCTGCTCGAGGGTGACGTCGTGGCCGAGGCGGGTCTCGTACTCCACGGCCACCCCGAGATCGACGATGGCGTCGATGTCGGCCTGGAGCACGCTGCGGTCGAGCCGGTACTCGGGGATCCCGAGCCACATCGCGCCGCCGAGCTTGTCGGTCGCCTCGTACACCGTGACCTGGTACCCGTGCCGGCGCAGGTCGTGCGCGCACGCCATCCCGGCGGGGCCACCTCCGACGATCCCGATGCTCTCGGGCCGGTCCGCAGCGGGCGGCGCGGTCACGTGGCCGGCGAGGGGGTGGTCGCTCTCCGAGCCGAACTGCTCGGTGACGAAGCGCTTCAGGGCGCGGATCGCGATGGGGCGATCGATCGCGCCGCGCCGGCAGGCGTCCTCGCACGGTGCCGCGCACACGCGGCCGCAGACCGACGCGAACGGGTTGGGCAGACGTGCGGTCAGGTAGGCGAGCTCGTCGTCGCCGTCGGCGATCGCGGCGACGTACATCCCCGCGTTCGTGTGCACCGGGCAGGCCGCCAGGCACGGGATGTTGGTGTCGTAGTAGTCGAGGGGTACGACCATCAGACCCGCCGCTCGCGATGCGCGTACCAGAGGGCCCACAGCGTCGCGGCGACGCCGCCCACCCAGAAGCTGACGGCGATCAGGTCCTGGCCGATGCGAGGCAGCTCCTGCACGGCCTCGATCTCGAGCACCTGCGCCGGGATGATCGTCGTCACGAGGATCGCCCCGACCACGATCACGCCGGTCTTCAGCCACGCGTCGACCCACGTGAACGACCGCCGGTCGTGGGCGGCCACGATCTTCGGCCCGAGGACGAGACCGACGGCGCCGATGGCGACCAGCGCGCCCGCGATCCAGGTGTAGCTCGCGAGCAGCGGCAGCTCCGTCCCCGCGACCGGACCGGTCGCCACCTCGGCGACCTCGGTCGACGGTGTCGCGAAGCCCGACTGGATGTAGGCGATGACGTCGGCGATGTCGCCGTCGGAGAGCGTCGACTGCGCCGGCATCACCCCGTCGTAGGTCTCGCCGTTGACGACGATCTCACCCTCGAGCCCGTTGCGGATCACCGATTCGACGTAGGCGGTGTCGGCGACGTTCGGGTTGTCGAGCAACGGCGGGAACCGGCCGGCGAGCCCGACGCCACCGGGCTGGTGGCACCCGGAGCACACGGCGCTGTACACGGCCGCGCCGTTGGCGAGCGTCTCGTCGTCGGGGGTCGATGCCGAGCTGGCCACGGTGAGCGGGGTGAGGAGCACGGCGCCTGCGACGGTGAGCAGCGGGAGCCACCGCCCGAGACGCCGGCGAGCACGCCGAGATGTGGCATCAGGTTGCGACATGGGCTCCTCTTCGGTGCGGGTGGTTCGATGCGGGGTTTCGGTGCGGGGATTCGAGCCGGGGATTCGGTGCGGGGGCGCCGTGATGCGCCGGCCGGTGGTTGCACCGATGTTGCCGCGGGGCCCGACACCACAGCTAGTGACTTTGGTCCCTAGTTCGCGTTCAGGTCGGGACACTTATCTGGTGGGAACCCGCGGCCCGGACCCCGCCAGTTCCCGGCCGGCTGCAGCCGAGACCACAGTGAGCGAGGAGCATCGATGTCGACGACGGAGAGCGACGTGGGACCCGACGACCCGATCGAGATGGAGGAGGACGAGTTCAAGCCGACGGGCACGGTGTTCGTCCTGACGCTCTTCCTGATCACGACGATCCTGCTGTGGGCTTCGGTGTACGTGATCCTGCTCAGCCGGGGCGTGACGCTGTGAGCGACACGCTGGAGCGGCCGCCGGCCGACGCTCCGGAGGAGCTCTCCATGGGCATCGACCCGTGGGAGAAGAACTGGATCAAGATCTCCGTCGCGCTGCTGCTCGGGTTCGCGATCGCGGTGACCGTGGCCGGCTTCGCCGCCGGCTTCCAGCTCCCCGGCGACGAGGGGAGGGTCGACCCGCGGACCGTGACCGAGGACGGGCCGTTCGCCGATCCCGGGTTGCGCGAGCTCGGCGACGGCACCTTCGAGGCCTACGTCGTGTCGCAGGTGTGGAGCTTCTCGCCCGCCGAGCTGGTCGTGCCGGTCGGGGCCGAGGTCGACATCTTCGTGACGTCGGTCGACCTGCAGCACGGGTTCAAGATCACCGACACCAACGTCAACATGCAGGTCGTCCCCGGCCAGGTGTCGAGGCTCTCGTTCACCTTCGACGAGGTCGGCGAGTTCCCGTACATCTGCCACGAGTACTGCGGGTCGGGGCACGCCGCGATGTTCGGGACCGTGCGGGTGGTGTCGGAGGCCGACTACGAGGCGTCGCGTGACGCATCGGCTCAGGACGATGCAGGGGACGAAGCGGAGGACGATGCGGGCGACGACGCACCAGGCGACGATGCCGACGACAGCGAGGAGGCGTCGTCATGACGATCACCGAACGCCCGACCACCGCCGCCGGCCAGCCGCGGTACCAGCTCTCGCAATGGGAGCGCCGGTTCGTCGGCGGCCACATGTTCATCGCCATCGTTGCGTTGGGCATCGGCAGCCTGCTCGGCCCCCTCCAGTCGTTCCAGTACTCCAACGTCGACCTGTACGAGTTCTTCGAGCCCGTCCTGCAGAGCTACTACCAGGGGCTCACGCTGCACGGCGTGCTGAACGCACTGGTCTGGACGACGTTCTTCATCGTCGGATTCACGACCTTCACGACGATCGTCGGGTTGCGTCGCCCGCTCAGCTACCCGAAGATCAACCTGGCCGGCTTCGTCGTGATGATCGTCGGGCTCCTGCTCGCCGCCGTCCCGATGCTGCTCGACCAGGCGACGGTGCTGTACACCTTCTACGCGCCGCTGGAGGCCAGTTGGGCCTTCTACGTCGGCCTGACCCTGGTCGTGGTCGGGAGCTGGATCGAAGGGGTCGGGTTCTACTTCACGCTGCGCGACTGGCGGCGCGACAACCCCGGTGTCCGGTCGCCGTTCATCGCGTTCGGTGGCATCCTCAACGCAGCGATGTGGCAGATCGCCACCCTCGGCCTCGCCGTGTCGATGCTGACGATGCTGATCCCCTGGTCGCTCGGCATCACCGACTACACCGACCCCCAGCTGTCGCGCACGTACTTCTGGTTCACCGGGCATCCGCTGGTGTACTTCTGGCTGCTCCCGGCGTACGTGTCGTGGTACGGCATGTTGCCCAAGCAGGCGGGCGGCAAGCTGTTCTCCGACTCGCTCGCCCGGCTCGCGTTCTGGATGTTCCTGATCGTCTCGGTCCCGGTCGGCTTCCACCACCAGTTCGTCGACCCCGGCGTGCCACAGGTGTGGAAGTGGATCCACGCGGTGCTCACCTACGGGGTCGCGCTGCCGTCGCTGCTCACGGCGTTCACCGTGATCGCCTCGCTCGAGTACGCCGCGCGTCAGCGGGGCGGGACCGGTCTGATCGGCTGGGTGCGGGCGCTGCCCTGGGGCGACCCGTCGGTCGCCGCCCAGCTGCTCGCCGGCATCCTGTTCATGTTCGGTGGGATCGGCGGGCTGACGAACGCGTCGTACAACGTCAACCTCGTCATCCACAACACCGCGTGGGTGCCCGGGCACTTCCACCTCACGGTCGCGACCGCGGTGACGCTGTCGTTCATGGGCATCACCTACTGGCTGGTGCCGCACCTCACCGGCAGGAAGCTGTGGGGCCGCAAGGTCGCCCTGTTCCAGGCGTGGTCGTGGTTCGTCGGCATGGTCGTGTTCTCGAACGCGATGCACATGCTCGGCCTGCTCGGTGCCCCTCGGCGCACGCCGCTCGGCGACGCTCCGTACGTCCCCGAGGAGTGGAACGGACACCTGCTGCGGGTCTCGATCGGCGGGTTCATCCTGCTCGTCTCGGTGCTCTCGTACCTGTTGATCATGTACAAGACGGTCCGCCAGCCGGCCGCCGATCCGGCCGACGTGCCCGAGGTGCCGATCGCGGAGGCGCGCCGGCACCCGCAGCTGACCCCGGTCTGGCTCGACCGCTTCAAGCCGTGGCTGATCGCCGCCGCCGTCCTGATCGTGCTGGCCTACGGTCCCCAGCTCGTCGATCAGATCCTGAACATGAACCTCAATGCGCCGGGAACCGACTTCACGCCCTGGTGATCACCGAGCTGATGACGTTGCCGCTCGGCTGAACGTGCACCACGGGTGGTGGTGATGGGTGCCACCACCCGCCTCGTGCCGGCGCTCGAACGGGCGACGTACCGCGCCGAGGCCCCGGTCCGCAAGGTCGTCCGGTCACACCGCCTCAACCCGCTGCCCCACGCCGGCACGATCAGCGTGTTCCTGCTGATCGTCGTGGTGGCCACCGGGGTGTACATCACGCTGTTCTTCGGGTTCGGGTTCGAGGCGTCGCACCGCTCGGTCGAGCGGATGGCCGACCACCCGATCCAGTCGCTGATGCGCACGTTGCACCGGTACTCCTCGGCGCTGCTCGTCGTCACGACGCTCGTCCACGCATGGCGGATCTTCGTCGGCGGACGGTTCCGCGGACCGCGTCGGTGGCGCTGGACCAGCGGGGTGGCCGCCCTGGTCACCGTGTGGCTGGCCGGTGTGACCGGCTACTGGCTCGTGTGGGACGAGCGTGCCGCGGCGCTCAACGAGGCCACGCGGTCGCTGCTCGGGTGGCTGTCGTCGGTCGAGACGTTCTTCGTCCGCGACGTGTACGGCCCCGGTGCCGGGTCGGGCTGGGGGGTCCTGTTCGTCATCTGGATCGTGCACCTCCTGCTCACCGTGGTCATCGGGTACGCGATCTGGCGGCACGTCCGTGCGACGCAGCTGCGCGTGATGCCGCCGCGCCACTGGATGATCGCGGCGGGCGCGGCACTCGTCCTCGCGTCGCTGCTGATCCCGGCCGACCTGCTCGAACGGGCCGATGCCGGCACCGTCGTCGGCGGTCTGCCGATCGATCCGTTCGTGCTGTTCCTGCTCCCACCGCTCCTGAGCGACTGGGCGTGGCTGGCGGTGCTCGTGATGGTCGGTCTGGTCGCGTTCGCGTGCGCCGCGCCGCACCTCCTCGCAGCGCCCACGCCCGTCGTCGACGTCGATCCGGATGCGTGCACCGGGTGCGAGTTGTGCGTGATCGACTGCCCGTACCTGGCACTGCGGATGGAGGACGTCGTCCCGGTCGACGCCGCCGACGGGGTGCAGCACCGCCGACCGATCGCCGTGCTCGACGCCGACCGGTGCGTTGGGTGCGGCATCTGCATCGGGTCGTGCTCGTTCGCGGCGATCGAGCTCGACGGGCACGAGTCGCCGGACGTGGTCGACCCGGCCGGCAAGCACGTCGTCGTCGCCTGCGCCCGTCACGCTGCGACGGCGGGCGACCGGATCCCGGCCACCGACGCGACGGGTGCACCGGTGACGGTGGTCGAGGTGGCCTGCACCGGGATGTTGCACGCGAACGTCGTCGGCTCGCTCCTCGGGCGCGGTGCGGCCGAGGTGCAGGTGGTGGGATGTCCGCCCGACGACTGCGCGTACGGGACCGGGAACACGATCCTCGACGAGCGTCTCGCCGCCGGCAGGTCGCCGCATCCTCCCAGGGCGTTCGTCGGAGCGGCCAGCGAGGACTGGGTGGCCCCGGGTGAGCTGCTGTCGGCGATCGCCCACCCCGACGCGCACCGTGCGGCCGACGGCCGTCGGCTGGTCGGCGGACGGCGTGCGATCGGTGCGTTCGCGGTCGTCGTCGTCTCGGTGCTCGCCGTCGCCGCGGCCACGTTGGCGCCCTACGGCGGGAGCGATGCCTCGGGCGTCCGGGTGATCGTCGACCACCGTCCGGGCGCCCAGTTGGAGGGGCAACCTGCGGCGTCGGGGCAGGGTGCCCCTGCGGTCGACGTCGTCGTCGGCGCCGACGGCGCCGAGGTCGGGCGGGTGACGGTCGACGTGGCGGGCGGGGAGGCGATCGGCATCGTCGACATCGACACGCCCGAGCGCGGCGAGATCGAGGTCACGCTGGTCGAGGGGGGAGCGGAGCTCCCCCTGTTCGCCGGACCGGCAGCCGGCCCGTCCCGGCGGGTCGTCGTCCCGGCGGTCGACGTGCCGCCGTCGCCCGGTGCCGAGGCCGGCCGCGAGGTGTTCGAGGCCCGCAACCTCGGCGCCTGCGGCGTGTGCCACTCGGTGGAACCCGGTGACGACGGCGTCGGTCCGTCGCTCGCCGGCATCGGGACCACCGCCGCCGACCGCGTCCCCGGGCTGGACGCCCGGGAGTACCTGCGCCAGTCGATCCTCGAACCGGACGCCCACGTGGTCGAGGGCTACCGTGCAGGACAGATGCTGCCCATCTACGAGGACCGCCTCAGCCAACCCCAGATCGACGCGCTCGTCGAGTACCTGCTGTCGCTGACGGGGGGTGGGCCGTGACCGACACCGCCTCGGGGTCCAGGTCCGGGGCCTCGTCGAGACCCATGTCGGGGTCCGGATCGGGGTCCACGAACGAGGGCACGACAGGGGTCGCGTCAGGGCTCGGGGAAGATCTCCTCGGTGCCGACGCCGTCGACGCCGTCGATGCGCCGCTCGCCGCGCAGGACGCCGTCGGACCCGACGACGTACTCGGCGCTGCCGCTCGACGCGCCCCGGGGCGAGGTGATCGTCGTCCACTCGACCACGAACCGGTCGCCGGTGAGGATTCCCTCGCCGCCGAGGATCGCACCGGTGACCAGCCACTGGACGTCGTACCGCCCGCGAGCGTCGCCGGCGGAGATCGTGACGGTGCCGGAGTACTCGACGTCGGTCGGGTCGACACCGTTGACGACGTAGGTGCCGAGGATTCCCTCGCCGTCGTCGAGGCTGTCGCCGGGGAGCCCGCACATCGCCAACCCACCGGCGCTGAGCGCGATCAGGATGACGGCGGTGATCGCGAGGCGCGTGACCAGCTTGGACTCGCGGGCGGGGCCGCCGACCGGGTCGCGCACGGTGTCTCCCACCGCGACGAGCGTACCGAGCGGCTGATCGCAGCCGACGCCGAGTGGCGCGTGCCCCGCTGGGCGAAGTTGGTCGCAGTGGGGATGGTGCTGGTCGCTCTCGGTGCGATCGCGTTCGCCGTGTTCCAGCCGGTGCAGGTGCTGCCGCGGCTGCGGCTCGCACCCGGCTACGCGCTGGTCGACCAATCCGGGGCGCAGGTGACGAGCGAGGACGGTCGCGGCGTGATCACGCTGTACGCGTTCGTCCCGCCGTCGTGCCTCGACGACTGCCGAGAGGTCAACACCACCTTGAGCGAGGTCCGCCGGCGCGTCGCATCCGACGTCGACCTCGGTCCCGCGACGTTCCGGGTCGTGACCGTGCTCGTCGACGGCGCCGCGACGCCGGAGCTGGTCGCCGGAGCGCCCGGTGTGGCCGGTACCGACTGGTCGTGGCTGATCGGCACGGAGTCGCAGCTCGAGAACGTCGTCGGGCTCGGGTTCCGCCGCCCTGTCGGCGCGGGCGACGTCTCGCCGAGCTATGCGATCGTCGACGGTGCCGGGCTCATCCGCGGCGAGTACCGGTACCGGACGCTCGCCGACGATGCCGACAAGCTCGTCCGACACGTCGACGTCCTCGGCGGCGAGTTGCGCAATCGCTCCCCGTTCACGTCGTTCGTCTACGAGGCCGCCCACGCCTTCCAGTGCTACCCATGACCGACACCCTCGACCCCTCCACGACGCCTGCCGATCGTCCGGACCCGAACGACCGCGCCGACGGCCCCGACCGTCCGTCGCATGCGGGCGGGGCCGACCGGCGCGACCGACGGCGGCGGTGGACCGCGCTCGTGGCGGTCGCCGTCGTGCTGCCGGCGCTCGGCTGGTTCGGATGGCAGTGGCTCACCCCGCACCCGTACTCGGGAACGGTGATGCAGGCGCCGACGTCGGCGCCCGACATGGACGGCCTCGTCTGGGGCGACGGGACACCCGTCGAGCTCGCCGACCTCGGCGGCCGCCTCGTGCTCGTCTACTTCGGCTACACGGCGTGCCCCGACGTGTGCCCGACCACGATGTCCGGCGTCGTCCAGGCCCTCGACGAGCTGGGCGACGAGGCCGACGACGTCGCCGTGATGATGGTGTCGATCGACCCGGACCGCGACTCACCCGCGATCGTGGAGCGGTACGTGCAGTCGTTCCACCCCCGCTTCCGGGGCGCGTCGGGCGACATCGCCGACGTCGAGCGCGTGGCGACGCTGTACGGGATCTTCTTCGCCCGGGACGAGCCGACCGTCGACGGCGAGTACACGATGTCGCACACGTCGACGCTGCTCGGGATCGACCCCGACGGCCACCTGCGCATCGTCTGGCCGACCGTGCTCGACCCGAGCCGCCTCGCCGCCGACATCCGCGAACTGCTGTGAACCACGCCGCCGGGCGCGCGGCGCTGCTGGGGCTGCTCGTCGGGTGCGGGTGTGGGAGCGGGAGCAGTGGTGGCGGCGACATCGAGGTGACCGACGCCTGGACCCGGCCGACGCCGGCGACGGCCGACAACGCCGCCATCTACGTGTCGCACGTCAACGACAGCGGCGCCGACGACCCGCTCGTCGGCGCGTCGAGCGACCGCTGCGCCCTCGTGCAGCCGCACCTCACGACGGTCGACGACGACGGTGTCGCCTCGATGGCCGAGGCGATCGGCGCGCAGCTCGAACTCCCGGACGGCGATCGCCTCGAGATGGCACCCAACGGGCTGCACCTCATGTGCATCGGCGTGTCCGAACCCTTCGTCACCGGCGAGCAGTTCGCAGTAGAGCTCCGCTTCGCCGCTCGTCCCCCCCTCGAGGCGACCGCCACCGTCGACCCACCCTGATGTCGCGCGTGGTGCCTGGCACCATGCGCGACGGGGCGGCGGTAGCCTCGCCGTCATGACCGATCTGCCGATGGCGCTCGAAGGGGGATTCGATCCCCGCAGCGACGTGTTCAACCGTCTCCTCAAGAACCGGGTGGTGATGCTCGGGTCCGACGTGAACGACGACATCGCCAACCAGATCTGCGCCCAGCTGCTCTACCTCGAGGGCGAGGAGCCGGGCCAGGACATCTGGCTGTACATCAACAGCCCGGGTGGTTCGGTCACCGCCGGCATGGCGATCTACGACACGATGCAGTTCGTCGGTTGCGACGTCGCCACCGTGTGTCTCGGGCTCGCCGCCTCGATGGGCCAGTTCCTGCTGACCGCCGGTGCCGCCGGGAAGCGCTACACGCTGCCCAACGCCCGGATCATGATGCACCAGCCGCTCGCCGGCCTGCGCGGCCAGGCGGCCGACATCGCGATCCAGGCCGAGCAGCTCCGGTACACCAAGAAGCGGATGGCCCAGCTGATCGCCGAGCACTCCGGCCAGTCGCTCGAGCAGATCGAGACCGACTCCGAGCGCGATCGCTGGTTCACCGCCGACCAGGCGAAGGACTACGGGCTCGTCGACTCGGTGATCCTGCGCCGCGGCGAGATCAACTGACCCTCGCCACACCCCCTCGGACCGCCCTCACCCCGAGTCGTCGCCGCCCTCGCCGCTCCCGTCGTCACCCGACGGATCGGGTGTGATCGGCTCGCCGGCCTCGTTCGTGGCGGGTGGCGCCGTGACCGCCGGCGTCGGCGCCTGCGGGACGATCGTGGTGATCGGGATGTCGACCGCGCAGTTCTCGCGCACCCAGGTCGCCACGGCGAACGCGGCCGGTTCGGTGGCATAGGCGGTCATCGCCACCAGCTGCTCGCTCTCCGGGTCGCCGGGGACGACGGTCGAGGCGGTCTCCATGGCCACCACGAGCCGATCCCACTCCTCGGCGATGCCGATCGGCGCGAGGTCGCCCATGAGCCGGTAGAAGTCCAGCGTCGCATCCAGCTCGGCCTCGGTCTCGAGCGGCGGGTCGACGATCAGGTCGCGCTGCTCGGCAGCCCGGCCGCAGAACCGCTCGGCGTCGCTCGACGCGTCGTCGCCGCACGCGACCGTGATCGCTGCCGCACATGCCAGGATCGGGACGACTCGGGCCAGCAGCACCCGTGCAGTGTGCCACGGCATCGAGATCCGACACCGGCACTCCGGAAACGACCTCGTGGGCTGCGAGTGTCACAGCCCGCCGGTAGTGTCGGGGGCACCGTCGAGGGTTCGGGTCCACCCCTCCGTTCGTGCGACGCACTCGGCGTCGCCGCCGTTGGAGCCGTCGATGCTCGCGTCGATCCAGTCCGCCACGATCCTCGGTGCGCGTGGGCACCCGGTCACCGTGGAGGTCCACGTCAGCAACCAGGGCCTCCCCGGTTTCACCATGCTCGGTCTGCCCGACGAGTCGTGCCGCGAGGCCCGCGATCGCGTGCGCGCGGCGATCGCGTCGGCCGGGTTCACGTGGCCCGATCGCAAGGTGGTGGTCAACCTCGCGCCGCCGCAGTTCCGCAAGACCGGCTCGGCGCTCGACGTCGCGATCGCGATCGGTGCGCTGGTCGCGTTCGACGTGATCCGGCCCGAGGTGGTCGTCGGCCTGTCGTTCGCCGGCGAGCTCGGGCTCGACGGGACGATCCGGCGCGTGCCCGGGGTCGCGCCCATGGTCGGGGTGCGGCCCGACGCCGACTGGGTGGTGCCCGACGCGTGCGTGGCGGAGGCGTCGGCGGTCGGCAACGGCGCGATCCACCCCGTGGGCCGCCTCGATCAGCTGGTCGAGGCGCTCAACGGCGTGTCGGCGTGGCCCGAACCGATGCCGGTCACCGACGCCGCACCCGTCGTCGACGAGCCCGACCTCGCCGACGTCCGAGGTCAGCCCTGCGGGCGCCGTGCGCTCGAGGTCGCTGCCGCCGGCGGGCACCACCTGTTGTTCGTGGGGCCGCCGGGTGCCGGCAAGACGATGCTCGCGCGGCGGTTGCCCGGCCTGCTGCCCGATCTCGACCCCGACGGCGCCCTCGGCGCGACGATGGTGCACTCGGCCGCCGGCCTGCCACTGCCGCCCGGAGGCCTGCTCACCCGGCCGCCGTTCCGGGCACCTCACCACTCGAGTTCACCGGGCTCGCTGGTCGGCGGTGGCTCGCACCAGCTCCGACCCGGTGAAGCGAGCTTGGCGCATGCCGGCGTGCTCTTCCTCGACGAGCTCGGGCAGTTCAACCCGCGTGCGCTCGACGGGCTGCGGGAGGCGCTCGAGTCCGGACACGTGCTCGTGGGGCGGGTCGAGCAGGAGCGTGTGCCGATGCCGGCCCGGTTCCAGCTCGTCGCGGCGACCAATCCCTGTCCGTGCGGCGGTGGGGCACCCGGTGCGTGCGAGTGCGACGAGCGATCCCGCCAGCGCTACCTCGGGCGCCTGTCTGGTCCGCTGCTCGATCGGTTCGACCTCCGGATCGTGCTGCAGCGACCCGAGGTCGACGACCTGTTCGACGGCGGGTCGGGGGAGTCGTCGGCGGCCGTCGCGGCGCGCGTCGCCACGGCGCGGCGACTGGCGTTCGAGCGCTCCGGATGCCTCAACGCGCAGCTCGGTGAACGCCTGCTCGGTGAGGTCGCCCGGCCGACGGGGGCCGCCGACCGTCGGCTCCGCGAGCAACTCGAAGCAGGTCGGCTGACGGCTCGTGGTCTCGATCGTGTACGGCGCGTCGCCCGGACCCTCGCCGACCTCGACGGCGCGACCGACCTGATCGACACCGACCACGTCGAGACCGCACTCGCGCTGCGATCCCGGCTGGGTGCGGCGATGGTGGTGCAGGCGTGACCGATCCGTCGTCCCCGGGCCGCGACGACGCCGACGATCGCGCATCGGCCGCCACGCTCTGCACGATCGATCGCCTCGGTGCACGCCGTCTGGCGCGCGTCCTGCGCCACCATCGCCCGGGTGACGCACTCGCTCGTCTCCGAACCGGTGAGGCGCTGCACGATCTCGTCGAACGGGCGATCCCACCGGCTGACCTGCGGGCGATACGGCGGGCCGCTGCGGGTGCCGACCCGGGCGTGGTCGCGCGCCGTTGCCGCACGGTCGACGTGGCCGTGACGCACCTCGGTGCCGACGACTACCCGGTCGTGCTCGCGGCCGATCCCGATCCGGCGCCGGTGCTGTTCTTCCGGGGTCGACTCGACGCCCTCGCCTGCCGGCGGGTCGGCGTCGTCGGCACGCGCAACGCGACCGCTGCCGGCCGGGCCACCGCGACCGAGCTCGGGTACGAGCTGGCACAGGCGGGGGTGACCGTGGTGTCCGGGCTGGCGCGCGGGGTCGACGGTGCGGTCCACCGCGGGGTCCGCGACGCGGGCGGCGCCGGACGGCCGGTCGCGATCGTCGGGAGCGGACTCGACGTGCCCTATCCCCGACAGCACGGCTTGCTGTGGGACTGGGTCGCGTCGTGCGGCGCGCTCGTGTCGGAGTGGCCGCCGGGCACGCAGCCCGACGCTTGGCGGTTCCCCCAGCGCAACCGCATCATCGCCGCTGCCAGCGAGGTCCTCGTCGTCGTCGAGTCGCGGACCCGCGGCGGGAGCCTGATCACCGCCCGACTGGCCCTCGATCGCGACGTCGAGGTGATGGCCGTCCCGGGCTCGCCCCGGTCGCCGGCGTCGGCCGGAACGAACGCGTTGCTCGTCGACGGAGCGATGCCGGTGACGTCGGTCGACGACGTCCTGACGGCGCTCTCGCTCGATCATCGCCACGCCGCACCGGGTGCCGGACGTCCGGCGCGCCCGACCGACCCGGTCGCGTCCTCGGTCGTCGCGGCGGTCGAGGCCGCCGGCGCGGCCACGCTCGATCGCGTCGCAGCGGTCACCGGGCTCCCGATCGCCGCCGCTGCCCTCGCACTCGCGCGGCTCGAACGAGACGGCGTGCTCGCCGAGGTCGACGGATGGTTCGAGCCGTGCACATCGAGGCTCGCGGGATGCACGACGGAGCCGAGAGATGC
>CBFCWS010000026.1:0-15227 GCA_965601765.1 uncultured Ilumatobacter sp.
CGGGGCCCCGGGTCGCCGCGCTGGCGATGGTGCGCGACAGCTACGAGGGTGAGCAGATGGCCCGGCAGATGTCGCTCATCATGGCCGTCTTCATCCTCGTGCCGGCGATCGCCCCCACCCTGTCGTCGGGACTGCTCGTACTCGGCGGGTTCGAGCTGGTCTACGGCTTCTGCGCGCTCGCCGCCATGGCCGTCGCGGTCCTCGTCCGGCGCCTGCCGGAGACGCTCGCGTCCCGCGGCGAGGGGCGGGCTCGCACCCGGCCGCTCACCGACCTGCGGCTGGTGCTGTCGACGCCGGGGACCGCCGGTTACCTGGCGGCGCTCACCGCCTTGTTCGCCGGGTTCCTCTCCTACCTCGCGAGCTCGGAGATCCTGTTCGACCAGGTGTACGACCTCGGCGAGTGGTTCCCGCTGCTGTTCGGTGGGATCGCGCTGGTGCTCGGTGGCGCGATGCTGACCAACGGGCGCCTGGTCGAGCGCCTCGGACTGTCGAGCATGACCACGCTCGGGCTCTCGGTGCTCGTCGGATCGTCGGGACTGCTCGTGGTCGCCGCCCTCACGACCGGTGGCCGTCCGCCGTTCGTCGTGTTCTACGTGCTGCTCGCGATCGCACTGTTCGGTCTGCAGCTGTCGATCCCGAACCTGAACACGGCGGCGATGCAGCCCCTCGCCGCCGTCGCCGGGAGTGGTGCGGCCCTGCTCGGGATGATCCCGGGTGTCTTCGGCGCCCTGCTCGGATCGCTCCTCGACCGGTCGTTCGACGGGACCGTGACACCGATCTCGCTCGGGCTGCTCGCCGCCGGGCTGCTCGCGTTCGTGGGTCGGCGCCGCGCCGTCAGGGCGATGGCGTCACAGCACGCGTGAGCCGTACATCTCGCCGAGCGGGTCGGCGAGCAGCTCCATGCGTTCGCCGTCGGGGCCGGTGAAGTAGATCGAGGTCTGGTGCTCCCAGTAGCCGATGCCGGCGTCGTCGAGCTTGCTCTTGAGACGGCGCCACGTCTCGGGCGTGACCGAGATCGCCAGGTGGTGGTGGCCGCCGAGCACCTCGGCGTACTCGTCGAGGCCGAGGCCGGGGAAGTCGAAGAAGGCGAGGCAGTTGCCGTTGCCGATGTCGAAGAAGAAGTGCGTCGAGCCGGGGTAGTCGCGGTTCTCGAACAGGTCGGTCAGCGGGAACTCGAGCAGCCCCTGGTAGAAGTCGATCGTCCGCACCACGTCGGAGCTGATCAGCGCCTGGTGGTGCACACCCCGCCCGGCTGACGCCGGACGATCCTCCGGCGCGGCCATGTACGTCGCCCGCAACCGTTCCCACTCGTCGGTGCGGTCGGGATGGTCGCCGTCATGGGTCGAACCGAACACGATGGTGTCGTCGCTCATGCGCGACAGCCTGCCAGAGCCCCCCGCACGACGCGTCACGGAGTGGCCACGCACACGCGCGTCGCCGCGACGGGTCGACGCCTCCCGGTGACGGGATCAGGCGAGGGCGGCGATCTCGTCGGCGACGGCGATGATGCGGCGGGCGTTGGCGATGTGCAGGTGCTCGATCATGCGGCCGTCGACGGTGATCACCCCCCGGCCCTCGGCCTCGGCCGCCTCGAACGCCGCGATCGCACGCCGCGAGAAGTCGACGTCCTCCTCGCTCGGCGCCCAGATCTCGTTCGCCGGCTCGACCTGGCTCGGGTGGACCAGTGTCTTGCCGTCGAAGCCCAGCACCTTCGCCTGCTCGGCCTCGATGCGGAAGCCGTCGATGTTGCGCACGTCGTTGTAGACCCCGTCCAGGATCGACTTGCCGGCCTCGCGCGCGCCGAGCAGTGCCGTCGCGAGATGGGGGAGCAGAGGGGTGCGGTCGGGGGTGACGCCGGTGCGCAGCTCCTTGGCGAGGTCGTTGTTGCCCATGACGAGCACGTTCACCCGCGGATGCCCGGCGATCGAGCGGATGTCGAGGATCGCGGTCGGCGTCTCGACCATCGCCCAGATCGTCATCGTGTCGGGCGCTCCGGCGACGACCATGCGGGTGGCGATCTCGTCGAGGTACCCCGCCGAGTCGACCTTCGGGATCACGATCGACGCGGCACCGGAGGTCGCGGCCGCGGCGACGTCGGCGGCGCCCCACGGCGTGTCGATCCCGTTGCAGCGGATCGTGATCTCCCGACGTCCGTACTCTCCCGACCGTGCGGCGGCGACCGCGTTCGCGCGAGCCGACTCCTTGGCGTCGGGAGCGACGGCATCCTCGAGGTCGAGGATCAGCGCATCGCAGGGGATCGACTTCGCCTTCTCGAGCGCCCGCTCGTTCGACGACGGCATGTACAGCACCGATCGTCGTGGTCGGAGATCCTCGTTCATCATCATCCTTTCGTGCGTGACGAAGCAAGCCAGGCTTGCTTCGTCACGGTCAGAAGCCGTAGGCCTCGGCGAGCTCGGGGTCGCGGGCGGCGAGCTGGCGGGCGAGGTCGACGACGACCTGGCACTGCTTGCACGAGGCGTCGTCCTCCATCTTCCCGTCGAGCATGATCGCGCCGGTGCCGTCGCCCATCGCCTCGATCACGCGGGTCGCGTGGGCGACGTCGGCAGGCCGTGGCGAGAAGACCCGCTTCGCGATGTCGATCTGCTTGGGGTGCAACGACCACGCGCCGACGCAGCCGAGCAGGTAGGCGTTGCGGAACTGGTCCTCGCACGCGCGGACGTCGGCGATGTCGCCGAACGGGCCGTAGTGGGGGAGGATGCCCGCCATCCCGCACGCGTCGACCATGCGGGCGATCGTGTAGTGCCACAGGTCCTGCTGGTACGAGGGTCGGTGGGCGTCCGGGTCGTCGGGATCGGGGTCGGCGCGCACCAGGTAGTCCGGGTGACCACCGCCCACCCGCGTCGTCTTCATCCGCCGGTTCGCGGCGAGGTCGGCCGGGCCGAGCGAGAGCCCCTGCATGCGCGGCGAGGCGAGACAGATCTCCTCGACGTTGGCGACACCGCGCGCGGTCTCGAGGATCGCGTGCACCATCAGCGGCTCGGACAAGCCGGCCTTGGCCTCCAGCTGGGCCAGCACGCGGTCGACGTAGTGGATGTCCTCCGGACCCTCGACCTTGGGGACCATGATGACGTCGAGCGCCTCGCCCGCCTCCACGACGGCGGCGGTGAGGTCGTCGAGGCACCACGGCGAGTCGAGGCTGTTGATCCTGGTCCAGAACTGCGTCTCGCCGAAGTCGACCTCGTTCGCGACCTCCACGAGTCCGGCCCGGGCCGCCTCCTTGTCGCCGGCCGGCACGCCGTCCTCGAGGTTGGCGAGCAGGACGTCGACCGACCCGACGAGATCGGGCACCTTGCCGCGCATCTTCTCGTTGGACGGCGGGAAGAAGTGGATCATCCGGCTCGGGCGGTACGGGATCTCGCGTCGGGGCTCGGGCGCGCCGACGGCGAGAGGTCGGAAGAAGTCCTTCGGTGAGCGCACGATCTCGACCCTACCCAGGGGTAACCGCGGGGCTGCAACCGCACGTCACCGCCCGGCGACGGCGTCGATCGACGCCGCGGTCACCTCCACGATGCGCTCGACGTCGGCGTCTTCGATGATGAGCGGTGGACCGAAGAGGAGCCCGTCGTTGATCGATCGCCCCGAACCCGCCGGGTAGATCCACACCCCACGCTCGAGCGCAGCGGCGACCACGTCGGCCGCCGGCACGCCGTCGAGCTCGACGCCGAGCATCAACCCTCGCCCTCGCACCTCGACCACCTCGGGGATGTCGTCGAGGGCGGCGCGCAGACGGGTGAGCATCCGTGCGCCGACCACGGCGCAGCGCTCCACGAGCCGTTCGCGCTCGATGATGTCGAGCACGGCGAGCGCACCGGCGACGGAGGCGTCGTGGCCGGAGTAGGTGAAGAACATCACCTCGTTGCCAGCGGCAACGATCGGCTCGACGACGGCGTTCGATGCGGCCAACATCGACAGCGGCACGTACCCGCCGCCGAGGCCCTTCGCAGCGACGATCACGTCGGGGTCCCAGTCGTCGTGCTCGTGACCCCAACGGCGTCCGGTGCGCCCGAGGCCCGTCATCACCTCGTCGGCGATCGTCAGGACGCCGTAGTGCCGACAGATCTCGGTGACCGTCGCCCAGTAGTCGGGCGGGGCGACGAGCGCGGCGCCGGAGGCCCCGATGACCGGCTCGGCGATGAACGCGGCGACGGAGTCGGGGCCGGCCGCCTCGATCGCTCCGGCCAGCGCGTCCGCGTCGTCCCACGGCACCTTGGGGAGCTCGGCGAGCAGCGGCTCGTACCCGCTCCGCCGACGCTCGTGACCGCCGATCGACAGCGTCGCGAGCGTCGTGCCGTGGTAGCTCGGAACCCGTCCGATCACCTTGTGCCGGCGGTGGTCGCCGCGACTGAGGTGGTACATGCGCACCAGGCGCACCGCCGTGTCGTTCGCCTCGCTGCCTCCACCGGCGAACGCGACGTGCTCGAAGCCCTCGGGAAGCCAGCGGTCGACGAGCACCGCCGCCAGTTCGGTCCGGTGCGGCGTCGGCCAGATCGGGATGACGTAGTCGATGTCGTGCATCGCGGCCGCGATCGCATCGGCGATCTCGCGCCGCCCGTGTCCGACGTTGTTGACCAGCGCGCCGCTCGCAGCATCGATGATCTGCCGTCCGTCGGCGGTGTGCAGCACGACACCCTCGGTGCGCACGATCGTGGGCACGGCGTCGGTCACGAGCATCACCGTAGGGCTCGACGCGTGCCGGACCCGGCCCGGAGGTCCCCTTCCGCGTCGCGGTGGTCGATACTGGGGCATGGCCGAACCGCCCCCCTCGCCGCAGACCGATCCCCCACACGAGCTGTCCGCCGCCTCGATCCGAGTGCTGGGCTGCCTGGTGGAGAAGGAGGCGACGGTCCCGCGTTCGTACCCGCTGACGCTGAACGCGCTCCGCACGGCGTGCAACCAGACGTCGAACCGCCGGCCCGTGGTCGACTACGACGACCGCACGGTCGAGGTCGCGCTCGACCTGCTCCGCTCCCAGGGGCTCATCCGCGTCGTGTACTCGACGTCGAATCGCGCGACCAAGTACCGGCACGTCGTCCCCGAGGCCCTCGGTCTCGACGAAGCGCAGGGCGCCGTGCTCGCGATGCTGATGCTGCGTGGTGCCCAGACCGTCGGCGAACTGAAGCCACGCACCGAGCGGCTGCACGCCTTCGAGAGCACCGACAGCGTGGCCAACGTGCTCGCGCAGCTGCGGCACGCAGACCTCGCCCGCCCGCTCGACCGCCAACCCGGGCAGAAGGACGTGCGCTGGGTCCATCAACTCGGCGGTCGCGACGAGGCGCCTGCTGGTGCCCCGCCGGTCGTGACCCCCGATCCGTCCGTCGTGGAGATCGACGGGATCACGATTCGTGATCTGCGCGAGGCCGACCGTTCGACGGTGGTCCACCTCTGGGAGGAGTGCGATCTCGTCCGGCCCTGGAACGATCCGCAGTCCGACATCCAGCGCTCGCGGGGAGCCGGCGGTTGGGTGCTCGTCGCGATCGACGACGACGAGCTCGTCGGCTCCGTGCTGGTCGGCGACGACGGGCATCGCGGTTGGCTCAACTACCTCGCCGTCGCACCGTCGCACCGGGGTCGCGGCATCGGGCGGGCACTCGTCTCGGTCGCCGAGCAGCGGCTCACCGCGCAGGGGTGCGCGAAGGTCAATCTGCAGATCCGGTCGGAGCACGTCGCGGCCGCCGACTTCTACGAAGCGGTCGGTTACGAGATCGACGACGTCATCAGCATGGGCAAGCGACTCGGCGCGGACTGAACCCGCTGGTGCGGCCGGCCGTCGGGTCCCGCCCGTTGCGGGTCGGGTCATCAGCCGAGGGCTCGCAGCCAGGCGGGCAGGCGCGTCGGCCGTCCGTCGGCGGTGACGCACCCGTGCGCCGTCACGCCGGTGGCGCGCTCCTCGCCCCCGACCGTCATCAGGTAGCTCATCTGGAACGAGGCGCGCTCGACTGCGGCGAGCCGCACGTGGACGTCGACCTCGTCGTCGAACAGCAGCGGCCGCCGGTAGCGCACCCACGTCTCGAGCACGTTCATGTCGACACCGTCGGCACGGATCTCGGCATAGGGGTGACCGATGTGGCGGAGGTAGGCGACGCGGGCCTCCTCGAGCATCGGGAGATAGCGGCTGTGGTGCACGATCCCCATCGCGTCGGTCTCGGCGAACCGCACGCGGAGACGGTGCGCGAACTCGTAGTCCCCGGGGTCGTTCGACGGCTCGACCGAGATGCGCATCCGGCCGAACCTATCCCTGGCGCGACGCCCGGACGGTGACGGGACGTGCGCCAGACTGGCGGGGTGACGCCCGCGACCGTCGCCCTCGACCGAGTCGAGGTCGCCTACACCCTCCACCCCTACGAGCACGGGGACACGGGGCGGGACTACGGCGTCGAGGCGGCCGAGCAGCTCGGTCTCGATCCCGACCGGGTGTTCAAGACCCTGCTCGTGACGAGCGACGACGATCAGCTCGCGGTCGCGATCGTCCCGGTGAGCGGGAAGCTCGCGCTCAAGGCGGTGGGTCGGGCGCTGGGTGCCAAACGGGTCGCCTTGTGCGACCCCGCGGTCGCGGAGCGGGTGACCGGGTACGTCCGCGGCGGCATCAGCCCGTTCGGTCAGAAGCGGAAGCTGCCGACCGTCGTCGACGAGATGGCGACCGCGTTCGACACGGTCTACGTCTCCGGTGGCAGGCGCGGCCTCGACCTGGGCGTCGCGCCGTCCGACCTGATCGCCGTCTGTGACGCCGTCGTCGCCGACATCACCGCCTGACGGCCCCGGGCGCCCGACCCGTCCGGGCGTTCGCCGGGGTCGTGGCGGTCGGGGGAGCCGCGATGGCGGTCGTCGATGGTCACCGCCGCACGTTGACCGGGTGTCGGAGCATCGCCTCGATGCGCGCGACGCGGGTCCGGGCGGATGGGTGCGACGTCGCGAGCCGAGCCCGCCACCCCGTCGTCCGCTCCCCGCCGCCGTGCCGGATCACGACCCGGAGCGCACCGGCCAGGGGCTTGCCGTACCCCATGCGGACCGCACGGCGGTCGGCCTCGAACTCCGATCCGTGCCCCACCAGGTTCGCGAGCGCATCAGACGCGTAGAGCGCGGCGAGGAAGACCCACGAGACGGCGGTGAGCACGAACGCGACGAGGTGGCCGATCGCAGTGAGCGCCGCCGAGTGCGAGACGAACGCATCGGTCGCCGCCCGCGCGGCGTTCTGGAGGAAGAATCCGATCCTGGCGAGCATCACGACCGGGATCGAGAGCCAGTGACCGACCGTCAGGGCAGCCGTGTGGAGTCCGATGTGGTGGCTGACCTCGTGGGCGAGGACCCCGGCGAGCTGGGCATTCGTCAGCTCCTCGATCGCGAAGGTCGTGATCACGACGAGGTTCCCGCCGCACGCGAACGCGTTCAGGTCGTCGGAGTCGATGACCCGGATCGCGAAGCGGTGGGCCGGGAGATTGGCGGTCATGGCCAGCTCCTCCCACAGCGGTGCGATGTGCTCGAACTCGGTTTCGGTGGGGCGCCTGGCGCCGAGCAGCGGCGTGAGGATCGCGATCTGCGCATCGGGGATCAGCAGCAGTCCACCCAGCGCCAGATACCCGACCGGCAGCCACCAGAACGGCACGTCCGTCACGAGCGAGAGCGGCAGCCACAGCGTCAGCAGGGCGAGCAACCAGAACGGGACGAGCGCGAGGACGGGAACGAGGGCGGTGAGGGCGGACCGTTCGAGCGTGCGCGAGCGACCCTCACCTCCCCGTCGACGCGCCGACCCGACCACAGCCACCCGCACAGGATACGAAGGTCGACCGCGGCGTCGTTCGCATTCGTGCGCTGGTAGACAAGTCGGGTGCTGATCGACCGATCACCCGTCACCCACCTCGCCGACGGCGAGGTCGGGGTGCTCGTCGTCCACGGCTTCTCCGGGAATCCGTTCTCCGTGCGTGGGGTTGCCGACGCGATGATCCACGCCGGCCACGACGTCGAGGCCCCCTGCCTGCCCGGCCACGGGACCACGGTCGACGAACTCGTCGACACCCGTTGGCACGATTGGCTCGAGGAGGTGGGTGCCGCCGCCGACCGCCTCGCAGCGCGCTGCCACCGCGTCGTCGCGATCGGGCAGAGCATGGGCGGCGCGCTCGTGCTGGCGCAGGCGTTCACCCGACCGGAGATCGCCGGGCTGGTGTGCATCAACCCCGTCACGCGGCAACAGGACGTCGCCGTCATGGAGATGCTCGAGGAGTTCATCGCCGACGGCCTCGTGAGCATCCCCGGCGGTGACCGCTCCGACATCGCCGACCCCGACGGGTTCGACGACGCCTACGACGAGACCCCGCTGCGGCCCGTCGTGTCGGCCCTTCGCGACGGCATCGGTCCGATGACGGATCGGTTCGGCGAGTTGTCGATGCCGCTGCTGTTGATCACCTCGCGGCAGGACCACGTCGTCCCGCCGGCCGACAGCGAGCATCTGGCGGCGACGTACGGCGGTCCGGTCGACCACCTGTGGCTGGAGCGCAGCTTCCACGTCGCCACGCGCGACCTGGAGCGCGAGCTCGTGGAGGCGGCGGCCGTCGAGTTCGTCGAGCGGCACGCGGTGGTGCCGACATGATCTTCCTGGCGTCGATCCCGGCGCCGCCCAGCGACCGGTTGTCGCTCGGTCCGCTCGACCTTCGGCTGTACGGGCTCTGCATCGCCCTCGGTGTGATCGCCGCGATCTGGGCGGCCGGGCGCTCGCTCGAGTTCCATCGCGTCGGCACGGTCGACGACATGAGCTCGATCGGCATCTGGGCGGTCGGTGCCGGCATCGTCGGGGCGCGGCTGTACCACGTGGCGACCGAGTGGAGTCGGTTCTCGAACGACCTCGACGAGATCCCCAAGATCTGGGAGGGCGGTCTCGGCATACCCGGCGGGCTGCTGTTCGGCGTAGTGGCCGGCATCCTCCGGGCGCGCATCAAGGGGATCTCGGCGCCAGCGGTCCTCACCGCCGGAGCGATCGGCATCCCGCTCGCGCAGTCGATCGGGCGCTGGGGCAACTACTTCAACCAGGAGCTCTTCGGTCGGCCGACCGACCTGCCCTGGGCACTGGAGGTCGACGCCGACAAGATCCCGGCCGGCTACGAGGCCGGGACGACGTTCCACCCGACCTTCCTGTACGAGTCGCTCTGGACGTTCGGACTGTTCGTCGTGCTGTACCTGATCGACCGCCGGACGCGGCTCGCCCCCGGGCGGCTGTTCCCGCTCTACCTCATCGGGTACGGCATCGGGCGGTTCTGGATCGAGGCGCTCCGGATCGATCCGACCGAGCTCTCCGACGTCATCGGGCTCCGCTGGAACCAATGGGTGGCGCTCGGCGCGGTCGTCGGTGGCGCCGTGTGGTTCTTCGAGACGCGTGACACGACCCGGACCTGGGCCACGGCCCGACTCGACGGCCGCACCCTCGACGACCTCGACGAGGAGACCGACCGCGGCTACGACGCCGACGCGAGCGACGCCGACGTGATCGACGCCGAGGCAACCGACGACGAGACGACCGATGGCGCGTCGACCGACGACGACGTGGCCGACCGGGACGCCGGGGACGCCGACGGGATGAGCGCAGAGGTGAGCGGCGACGAGGAGCTCGACCAGGACGCCGATGTGACCGCCACCGAGGTGAGCGGTGCGACGGCGCGTGTCGACGATGCCAGCGAGTCGAGCGACGCAGCCGTCGCTCCCGGCGACGACGAGCCGCACGGCGACGACACCGATGCCGGCACCGACGCAGACGGCGATCGGCGTCCCGGCGACGCCGGCTGACCGCCCGGAGTGCCCCGGCAGCGCGGCCACTGCATCTCGCCGAACGCGCCCGACGCCGTGCCCCCGTGCGCCTTGGCGTTCGCCGACCGGACGACGGTCGTCGCGCTCTGTGGAAGCGATCCTGACGTCCCTGCGCGGGATCGCTGCCGAAGAAATCCTCGGCCTGCTCTGTGGCAGCGATCCGGCTGCGGGCGCACTGGATCGCTGCCACAGCATGTGTGTGAGGGGGAGGGGATCCAGGTCGTTGGCTGGCGCGTAATGAAGTAATCATGTAAGCTGAAGGCATGAACGCTGAACCGTCATCCGTCGCGGCGTGGGTCACCGGGCGGCTTCCCGAGGAGTGGACGTCCGCCGCGGCGCCCCGCATCGACGTCGACCGCGACGAGATCACCATCCGTCTCACGATCGACGAGCCCGAGCTGCCCGACGAGGCCTCCGATGCGGATCGAGCCGAGGCCCGCGCCGGGCGCATCAGCGGGTTCCGCGAGGACACGCGGGCGAAGCGCATGTCGATCGCCCGCGAGGCCGAGCACCGCTTCGATCGCAAGGTCGCCTGGGGACTCACCGTCGGCGACCACGCCGTGCTCTTCACCCACCTCGCCGCACCGGTGATGACCCGCCTGCGTCAGCCGGAACGGCAGGTCCTCGACACCCTCGTGGCAGCGAACGTCGCCCGGTCCCGCGCCGACGCGCTGGCCTGGTGCGTCCGCCTCGTCGGCGAGCACACCGACGAGTGGCTGGCCGAGCTGCGAACGGCGATCGAGGAGGTCGATCGGCTCCGATCGGCCGGACCGACCGCATGACCCGGCGTCGCTGACAACCCACGTGGGCGGGCGCCCCGGTGGGGATTAGCCTCGGGCGACGTGCCCGACACCCCCTCATCCGCCCGGCTGCGCCCCGCCGATGTCGCCCACGTCGCCCGGCTCGCCCGGCTCGACCTCGACGCCGAGCAGCTCGAGCGTGCGACCGGCGAGCTCGACGACATGCTCGGCCACTTCGCCGACATCGATGCGCTGCAGCTCGACGACGTCGAGCCGATGACCCAGCCGTATCCGCTCGCAAACGTGCTCCGCTCGGACGAGGTCGCCGACACGCTCGATCGTGACGAGGTGATGGCGGCGGCGCCGGTGCACGACGAGGGCCGATTCCGCGTCCCGCCCATCCTCGGGTCGGAGGGCTGACGTGGGCGAGACCATCGAACCCGGTGACGAGCGACCGACCGCCGTGCAGATCGCCGACGGCGTCCGTTCGGGCGAGCTGTCCGCGGTCGGCGTCGTCGAGGCTCACCTCGCCGAGATCGAGGCGAACGACGACGAGATCCACGCGTTCAATCTCGTGATCGCCGATCTCGCACGGGCCCGAGCAGCCGAGATCGACGCCACCGTCGACGCCGGTGGGGATCCCGGACCGCTCGCCGGGGTGCCGATCGCGCTGAAGGACAACATGTGCACCCGCGGCGTCGCCACGACGTGCTCGTCGAAGATCCTCGACGGCTGGATCCCCCCGTACGACGCGACCGCGGTCGCACGCCTACGCGCCGCGGGCGCGGTCATCGTCGGCAAGACCAACCTCGACGAGTTCGCGATGGGGTCCTCGACGGAGAACTCGGCGTTCGGCCCGACCCGCAACCCGCTCCACACCGATCGCGTCCCGGGCGGGTCGTCGGGCGGATCCGCGGCGGCCGTTGCCGCCGGGTTCGCCGCCCTGTCGTACGGATCCGACACCGGAGGGTCGATCCGGCAACCTGCGGCGCTGTGCGGTCTGGTCGGCGTGAAGCCCACCTACGGCCGCGTCAGCCGGTACGGCCTCGTCGCGTTCGCGTCGAGCCTCGACCAGATCGGACCGTTCGCACACACCGTCGCCGATGCGGCACTCGGGCTGGGTGCGGTCGCCGGCCACGATCCGCACGACTCGACGTCGATCCCCGAACCGATGCCGGATCTCGCGGCCGCGCTCGATCGCGGTGTCGAGGGCATGCGCATCGGGCGCATCACCGACCTGCCGGCCGGTGCCGACACCGATGTCGTCGACCGTGTCGACGAGGCGTTCGAGGCGCTCGCCTCGGCCGGGGCGACGATCGTCGACGTCGAGGTGCCCGCATTCACCTACGGCCTGACCGCCTACTACCTGATCGCACCCGCCGAGGCGTCGTCCAACCTGGCCCGCTACGACGGCGTCCGCTACGGCCTGCGGGTCGACGGGGCCGACACCGAGTCGATGATGCGCAACACCCGCACCGCCGGCTTCGGCGAGGAGGTCAAGCGCCGGATCCTCCTCGGCACCTACGCCCTGTCGGCGGGCTACTACGACGCCTACTACGGCAAGGCCCTCAAGATCCGCCGGCTGATGGCCGACGACTTCGCCCGCGCGTATGCCGAGGTCGACGCACTCGTCACCCCGGCGTCGCCGAGCGTCGCGTTCCCGTTCGGCGACAAGACCGCCGACCCGTTCGCGATGTACCTCTGCGACACCTACACGATCCCCGCCAACCTGACCGGCGACCCGGCGATGAGCGTGCCGTTCGGCACCGGCGCCGACGACCTCCCGGTCGGCGTCCAGGTGATCGCCCCGGCGCTCGCCGAGACGGCGATGTTCCAGGTCGCCGCCGAGCTCGAACGCCGAGCACCCCCGTCGCGCATCGTGCCAGGCACCATGCGCGACGAGGGGGTGGTGCGATGAGCTGGTCCCACGAGGGATGGGAGATGGTCGTCGGACTGGAGGTGCACGTCGAACTGGCGACGCGCACCAAGCTCTTCTCCGGCTCGCCGAACCGCTTCGGCGACGCGCCCAACACGAACATCGATCCGGTCACGCTCGGCCTCCCGGGTGCGCTGCCGGTGCTCAACCGGCACGCCGTCGAGCTCGCGATGAAGATCGGTCTGGCGCTCAACTGCACGGTGCAGCCCTGCACGTTCGCGCGCAAGAACTACTTCTACCCCGACATGCCCAAGGCGTACCAGATCAGTCAGTACGAGGACCCGCTCAACGTCGACGGCTGGCTCGATCTCCCCGACGGCACGCGGGTCGGCATCGAGCGGGCCCACATGGAGGAGGACGCCGGTAAGACGGTCCACGTCGGTGAGTCCGGTCGCGTGCACGGTGCGGAGCACTCGTTCATCGATCTCAACCGCGCCGGGGTCCCGCTCGTGGAGATCGTCTCGCGGCCCGACCTCCGATCGCCCGACCAGGCCCGGGCGTACGTCTCGGAGCTGCGGGCGATCCTGCTGGCGACCGGTGCGTCCGACGCCAAGATGGAGGAGGGGTCGATGCGGGTCGACGCCAACGTCAGCGTCCGCCGCCCCGGCGAGGAGCTCGGCACCCGCTGCGAGATCAAGAACGTCAACTCGGTCCGTTCGGTCGGCCGGGCGATCGAGTACGAGGCCAGGCGCCAGATCGCCCTGCTCGAGTCGGGGGAGACCGTGCGCCAGCAGACGCGTCACTGGGACGAGAGCGACGGCCGCACCCACACGCTGCGCGACAAGGAGGACGCCGACGACTACCGGTACTTCCTCGAACCCGATCTCGTCCCGCTCGTCCCGGACGCGGCCTGGATCGAGGAGGTCCGGTCGTCGCTGCCCGTGCTGCCGGCCGAGCGCCGTTCCCGGCTCGCCGACGCGACCGGGCTCGCCCCCGACGCCGATGCGGTCACCGTGCTGGTCGATCGCGGCCAGGACGCGTTCGCCTTCGCGGTCGCCGAGGCCGGCGGCGATCTCGGCCGGGCCGTGGTCCACCTCAAGGAGGCGTTCGCCGACGCCGGTCCGCAGCCGGAGATCGCCGCGGCCGATCTCGCCGGGCTCACTCGGCTGGAGCTCGACGGGGCGGTGACGGCGACGCAGGCGAAGACGGTGCTGGCCACGCTGATCGAGCGCGGCGGCGGTGACGCCGCCGCGATCGCCGCCGACCTCGGATTCGAGGCGATGGACACCTCCGAGCTCGATGCCCTCGTCGACGGCGCGATCGAGGCCGAGCCCGACGCCTGGGCCAAGTTCTGCGCAGGCGAGGGCAAGGCGATGGGCGCGCTCGTCGGTCACGTGATGAAGGCCAGCCGCGGCCAGGCCGACGGCAAGGCCGTGAGCCAGGCGCTCAACGCCCGCCGGCCCTCCTGAGCGGAGGCGACTCGGCGATCACTCCGTCGCAGCGCCCGTCAGTAGATCTCGAGGAAGCCGCACCCTGCCCGGTCGTAGACCGATCGCAGCGTGGAGAGGTCGGCGATCGTGTCGGCGAGCCCGATCACCGAACCGCCCGAACCGGCCGAGTTCGTGGCAGCCCCGGCCTCGCGACCGATCTCGACGAGGCGGACCTGGCGCCGGTCGATCTCGGTCAGCTCGCGGCGCAGATCGAAGGTCCGGTTGATCGTGGCCGCGAATGCGCCGACGTCGCGCCTCCGAATCGCAGCGACGGCGGCATGGGCCTGCCGGGCGAGCTCGTCGATCAGCGGCGCTCTGCTCGGGTCGCTCGCTCGCCGGCGCAGGATCGTGTGGGCGACGTCGCTCGACTCGGTGTACCCGGCATCCCATGCGACGAACAGGGCGATCTCCGGTCCGAACTCGACGGCGGTGACCGCGGCGAGCTCGTCGGACGACGCGAAGTCCATCAGCACCGGGCGTCCTGCCGCCTGCACCACCGGGTCCTGCTTGCCGCCGACGATCGAGAGCCGATCACGCTCGATCCGCAACGCGGCGCCGGCGAGGTCGAGCGGCGTCCAGTCGGTGGACGTCGCCGCAGCGAGGACCCGGAGTGCGGCCAGGATCAGCGCACTCGAACCCGCCAGACCGACCGACCGGGGGATCGTCGTCGACGCCGACAGCTCGAGCGGAGGCAGCCGGCCTACCATCGCCTCGAACTCGTCCGACGTCGCATCGAGCAGACGGTGGACATCGTCCCCGGCGGCGTCGATCCCGAAGCGGTCGGCCGGGCGCCCGGCCGCCGAAGCGACGAGTTCGTCCAGCGGTGTGGACAGCACGGCCCCGCCGTAGCCGTCGGACGGATTCCCGGCGATCGCCGCGCGCGCCGGGCACGTCGCGATGATCGAGGCATCGTCGGTCACGCCGTCTGCCTACCACCTTCCGCCGCCGAACGGACGGCGTCCACGCCGCGATCGTGCGGCGGCGGGCGGCGCAGGAGACCGCACCGACCGATCACGGGTCCTGGAGGCTCCGCTGGAGCGGCGTGGGGTAGCGCCATCGCACCCGCGTGTCGCCGAGCCACATCTCCACCCGGCGGGCCTCGGCGTCGATCGCGTCCACCGCCGAAGCCGGCACCGGATCGAGCAACCCGGTGACGACGCCGCCGTCGGCTCCCTGCGTCCACCCGCCGACGATGCGCCCGCGCCACCACACGGTCGGGCCGATGTTGCCGTTGCGGTCGAAGAGCGCATCGTCGTGGCCGCCGAGGAACCAGTCCCTCGACGCGGTGCCCATCGGGGTGGCATCGAGTCC
>CBFCWS010000027.1:0-15026 GCA_965601765.1 uncultured Ilumatobacter sp.
GGATAGCGGCTAGCAAACGCACCTCAGCACAGCCAGTTTCGCGGGCTGCCGGAGGGATATCCTGGCGATGTGGCTGCAGCGACGTTGTCCGAGCTGCGCGAACGGCGCGACGAAATCATCGAGGTCGCGCGAGCACGAGGCGCTTCGCATGTACGTGTCTTCGGCTCGGTCGTCCGTGGTGACGCAACGGAGTCGAGTGATGTGGACTTCCTGGTCGACTTGGAGCCCGGGCGGAGTCTGATGGACCTCGGAGGCCTGCTCATGGACCTCCAGGACTTGCTGCTGCGGGACGTCGACGTCGTCACCGAACGCGGCCTTCGTCCACGCGTTGCCGAGCGCGTACTTGCGGACGCCGTCGAGCTGTGAGGGGCGACCGCGATCGGATCCTCGACATGCTCGAGATGTGCGACCTGCTCATCCAGCACGCCGCCGATGAGCGCAAGCTGGCCGAGGATCCGGTGACTCAGGCTGCCGCCCAACGCTGGATCGAGGTCATCGGCGAGGCAGCGTCACACGTGTCCGACGAGGTCAAGCTCACCCATCCTGACGTCGCCTGGCGCGAGATCAGCGGCATCCGCGTGATTCTCGCCCACGGCTACTTCCACATCGAGGACGACATCATCGGCAACGTCGTCTCCAAAGACATCCCAACCCTGCGCGCACAGCTACGAGCGATCCTCGACACGCTTCCCGAGCCCAGCTGAGTTCCGCACGCTGCTGCGACGGGAGGGCGTCGCGATCTCTGCGTCGATCCGACCGCGTCCGTCCCCTGTTCACAGCTGATCGGTGTGCGCGTTCGAGGCCACCGGTCGTAGGTGTCGACGATCGAGGTCCCCGACCCGGCTCACCTCTCGGGGCTACCGCGCCCCGATCGCTGCGCCGGCGGTACGGGTCTCGATCGAGACGGGCCGCTGCCCGGGTCAGGACGTGCTCATAGCCACCCGTCGCCATCTACGAGATCCAAGATCAGGTCGCTGCGGACGCACCGAGGTCCTCGAGTGCCTGCATGAGTGCATCGTCGTGGTTCGGGAGGAGATGGCCGTAGCGATCGAGCACGACCGAGACGCTCGTGTGGCCGGCTCGGGCGGCGATTTGCTTCGGGTGTCCGCCAGCGGCGATCCAGAGGGCGACCGCCGTGTGGCGAAGGTCGTGGATGCGCAGCGGCGCAAGACCAGCGGCGTCGACCGCCGGCTTCCAGAACCGTCGGCGGAACAGCGTCGGTCGGATCGGGTGACCCTCCGGCGAGACGAAGACGAGCTCGTTCGGGTCAGGCGCTGTGTGGACGACTCTCAACAGCTCCTCGATCACGAAGCCCGGCACTCCCACCGCTCGAATCGCCGCTCTGGTCTTCGGCGGGCCAAAGCTGATCTGGCCGTTGACCGCCGACAACGTCTCACTCACGTGCACCTGCCGGCGCTGCGTATCGACCTGAGCCCACCGAAGCGCCAGTAGCTCACCGAGCCTGAGACCGCTGTAGGCGGCAAGGATCACGAACGCTCGATACCGGGGATCGATCGCGTCGGCGAGCTTCGATACCTCGGTGGGCGTCAGGAATCGCATCTCCTCACGCTCGATGCGGGGTAGCGGCAGCCGCTCCAGCGGGTTGGCAGAGATCAGCCGGTCGTCGAGAGCGGCGCGCATCAGCTTGTTGAACACCTGCACGTTCTTGGCGATCGTCGCCGGCGATAGGCCACCCTGGTCGGGGTCGGCCATCTGCGCGACCCACTCGCGCAAGCTCGTGCGATCAACCCGCGCCAACGGCACGGTCCCGAACGCCGGCAGCACGTGGGTTCGCATCGCGATCTCGTTGCGCAGGCGCGTGCTCGGCCGCAGATCCGTGACGGTCGGCCACCACTGATCGAACCACTCTTCGACGGTGAGCTTGCCGAGCCGCGGGTCGACGAACGAACCCTGCATCCGGTCGATCTCGATCACGTGGGCGAAGTGCTCGGCATCGCGCCGGCGGGAGAATTGCTTCGATCGCTCCTTGCCGTCAACCGCTCGAAAGCGAACGAGGTAGGCCGGCTTTCCGTTGCCCAAACGCTTCGTTCGGATCGATGCCACGACTCGATTCTAGCCCTCCAGGTCCGCGTCAGGTCCGCGGACTGAGCAATACGCAACGACACGGGCCATCACCAGCCATCACAAAACCCCAGCTCAGACGACACGAATGGACACTAGTGAACATCGGTGGACACCCCCGATCTGCTTTCACACGGCAGGGGTCGTTGGTTCGAGTCCAATATCGCCCACCCGTCGCCGTCGATCCCGATGGACGACTCGCCGGGCGGCACGAAGGTGCCGCCGTGCATCGTGTCGCCGGTCGTGACGCGGTGCCGTCGGCCTCAGAGTGCCGGGGGTGCGCGTGCCATACTCCGGACATGGGAGAGCGCACCCACCTCGGCGACGGCATGTTCGCACTCGACGACGAGGAGTGTTGGGAGCTGCTGCTCCACGAGGAGGTCGGGCGCCTCGCGGTCTCGATCGGCAATCATCCCGACATCTTCCCGATCAACTACGTCGTCGACGTGGGCGGCGAGGCCCGTTCGGTCGTGTTCCGGACGGCTGCGGGCACCAAGCTCGCCGCCGCCGTCCTCGGCGAAGCGGTCGCGTTCGAGATCGACGGGTACGACCCCGGCGTCGGCGATGCCTGGAGCGTCGTCGTGAAGGGCACCGCCCGGCAGATCGAGCACATGATCGAGTACTACGAGGCCGAGGACCTGCCGCTCTTCCCGTGGCACGCCGGTCCCAAGTACGACTTCGTGCGCATCGAGGTCGACGAGGTGACCGGTCGGCGGTTCCACGTCGTCGAGCGCTGATCGGACGCCTCGGCACCCCGAGCCGGGCACCGGGTCCGGGCTCGGCGTCGGGCAGGGGAATGCCGTTCCGCGTCGGTTCCCACCGGTAGTCTGAGCGACGATGCGGCGTCTGTGCGAGCGACCGGGATGCTCGAACGACGGGACGGTCTCGTACGGGATGGAGCCCACCGACCTCGTGTTCTGGCTCGACGGCGGCGTCGACGACCAGTCCCGGGCGCTGTGCGGCCTCCACGCCGATGCCATGGTCGTGCCGCGGGGGTGGACGCTGGACGACCGTCGCCAGCCCGAGCCCCAGCTCTTCGCGTCCGGGAGGTTCCGCTCCGACGAACGCGAGGCGACCGTCCGCCCGCCGCGGCCCCGTCGCCCGAAGGCGAATGTCGAACAGCTCGTCATCGACGGCACCGGGGAGATCGGCCGTCCGTCGCCCGACCCGGCCGACGAGGCCGACGCCGACGACGACGCGGCGTCTCCGTGGGTCGCCTGGTACGACCCGAGCGACGACCTGGGCGGCGTGCTCGATGCCACCTCGCCGCTGCTGTCGCGGGCGTTCCGCGGTGAACGTCGCCGCAGCTGAGGTGCGCCGCCCGACCTCCTACGGTGACCAGGCGGTGAGACGGCCGTCGGCGCGACGATCGAGCACGAGGGGCATCCCGAACGTCTCGCTGAGGCTGGACGACGTCAACGCCGAGTCGATCGGTCCGCTCGACACGATGCGGCCGTCGCGCAGGAGCAGCGCATGCGTGGCCGCCGGAGGGATCTCGTCGACGTGGTGGGTCACGACGCCGACCGACGGCCCGCCCGGGACGGTCATCATCGACTGGAGCGACGTGACGAGCTGCTCGCGTCCGCCGAGGTCGAGTCGGGCCGTCGGCTCGTCGAGGAGTACGAGGGCCGGATCGTTCATCGTGGTCCGGGCGAGGAGGACGCGCTGTTGCTCGCCCGACGACAGCGTCGCGAACTCGCGCTCGGCCAGGTCGCCCACCGCGAGTCGGTCGAGGCACGTGCGGGCCCGCGCCCAGTCGGCGTCCTCGTAGCGGTGCCACCACGGTTCGATGGCGGCGTGGCGGGCGGTCGCGACCACGTCGATCGCACGCAGCTCGCCGCGGAACTGTCGCCCGAGGGCGGGCGACATGTAGCCGATCCTGGCCCGGAGCCGGCGGACGTCGGTGCGGCCGAGACGCTCGGCGAGCACCTCGACCTCACCCGACGACGGATGCTCGTACATCGCCGCGATGCGCATCAACGACGTCTTGCCGCTCCCGTTCGCACCGAGGACGACCCAGTGCTCGCCGGTCTCGATCCGCCACGCGACCCGGTCGAGGATCCGACGTTCGCCACGGACGAACGTGACGTCGTCGACGAACAGCACCGGTTCGGACACCCGAGGGTGCCTATCGGCGGTTGCCGCCGCCCCGGCGACCGTCACCGAACTGCAACAACGGGTAGCGTGTCGGGCGTGCAACGGCTGGTTCGACGCGTCCTCGACGCGTTGGCGATCGTCACGGCGACCGTCACGGCGGCTGTCCGGGCGCGCGTCGCCGTCGGGACGCTGGTCCTGGCGACGGTCGGCGCGCTGGCCGTCGCGACGCCGGTCGCCGCCCAGCCGGACGAGGAGGCGGCCGAGCGCGCCGCGCTGGAGATCGCCGCGGCGCGCGACCGGGCGAACCAGGCCGCCGACGACTACTTCGCGGCGGCGAGCGAGATCGAGCAACTCGTGCTCACCCAGGAGCGTCTCGAGATCGAGCTCGTCGAGCTGGCCGACCGGGTCGACGAGCTCCGTCAGGCGGTCGAGCAGGTCGCTGTCGATCGTTTCGTGTCGAGCGGCTCGGCGGGCATCCCCGTGCTGACCGACCTGCGCGATCCGACCTCCCAGCTGCAGAGCCTGGTGCTCGCGTCCGTCGTCGCCGACAGCGGCTCGACCACGCTCGACGAGTTCGGCGAGGCCGAGCGTGCCGTGCGGGCCAAGCGCGACGAGGTCGCCGCCAACCAGGCTGCCGTCGAGGCACGTCAGCGCGACCTGATCGAGCTGCAGGAAGACGCCGAGGCCGAGGTCGAGCGACTACGGGCGATCGAGGAGCAGCGACTCGACGACGAGGCGGTGCGGATCGCTCTCGAGGCACAGCAGCTCGAGGAGGCCCGCCGCCTCGCCGAGGAGGAGCGGCGCATCGCCGAGGCGGCCCGATCCGCCGCGGAGGCGCTGGTCGAGGAGGTCGAGATCACCGACGAGTCGACCGAACGCACCGCCACCAACGCGGCGGCGAGCGGCGGGTCGACCGGCGGGCGCACCGGTGGCGGTGGCGTCGGCAACAACCCGCGCGACGCCGGCGTCGGCTACCTCGACGGCGGTGTGCTGTGCCCGATCTTCGGCACCTCGTCGTACGGCGACACGTGGGGCGCCCCCCGCAGCGGGGGCCGCCGCCACCAGGGCGTCGACATGATCGCCCCGACCGGTACCCCGCTCCAGGCCGTGGTCGGTGGATCGGTGACGCAACGCACCAACCGTCTCGGCGGGACGGTCGTCTACCTGCAGGGCGACAACGGCAACCGCTACTACTACGCCCACCTCTCCGCCTACGAGGGCGCGGAGGGCCGGGTCGAGACCGGGCAGATCATCGGCTACGTCGGTGAGACGGGCAATGCCACGGGCATCCCGCACCTGCACTTCGAGATCCGCCCCTCGGGCGGCGTGCCGGTCAACCCGTACCCCACGGTGCGGGCGTCGGGTTGCTGAGCCGCGGCTCAGCCGCCGACCCACTCCGACGACGACCGGTCGTGACCGACCCGGCGCGGCGCGGTGAGCGCGACCGGTTGCCCGGCGGCCAGCTGTCCGCACGCGGCGTCGATCTCGGTGCCGCGGTTCTGGCGGACGGTCGCGTTGGCGCCGGCTGCCTCGAGCAGGTCGCGGAACTCCTTGACCCGAGCGAGGGTCGACCCGCGTGTCGGGTAGCCCGGCGTGGGGTTGAGCGGGATCAGGTTGACATGCGCGCGAGGGCGCAGGCGGCGGCAGAGCCGGGCCAGCTCGGCGGCATCCTGGTCGCGGTCGTTGACGCCGTCGATCATCGCCCATTCGAAGCTGATGCGGCGGTTGCGCACCTCCAGGTAGTCGCGGCACGCCGCGACGAGATCGTCGATCGGGTGCCGGCGGTTGATCGGCACCAGGCGGTCCCGCAGCTCGTCGTTCGCGGCGTGCAACGAGACGGCCAGGTTCACCGGGAGCGGTCGGGCTGCCAGCCGTCGGATGCCCGGCACGAGGCCGACGGTCGAGATCGTGATGTGGCGCGCCGACAGCCCCAGATCGTCGTGGAACCGCTCGACGGCGGTCCACACGCGCTCGTCGTTCGCCATCGGCTCGCCCATGCCCATGAACACGACGTTCGACACGCGTCGATCGACCGATCTCGCCCGCGCCGACGCCCGCACGACCTGCTCGACCATCTCGCCGACCGTCAGGTGGCGCGTGAAGCCGGCTTGACCGGTCGCGCAGAAGCCGCATCCCATCGCGCAACCGGCCTGGCTCGACACGCACACGGTCGCCCGCTCGCGGTAGAGCATGAGGACCGTCTCGATGCGTTCCCCACCGGCGAGCTCCCAGAGGTACTTGATCGTGTCACCCCGGTCGCTCACCGACTCGGTGACGAGCGTCAGGGCGGCCGGCAGCGCGTCGCCGAGCTCGGCTCGCAGGGCCTTGGGGACGTTGGTCCATCCGTCGGGGTCGGACAGCTGCTCGTACAGCCCCGCCCACACCTGGTCGATCCGGTAGCGGGGCTGGTCGTCGAGGAGTCGCTCGACGTCGGCACGGGAGAGGTCGTATCGGGTCGGGGTGGGCATCGATGCGGTCATCGGGGTGATCACCGGAGCATCGGCAGCAGGTGGCCGCGGAAGGCGGTCCGGACGTGGTGGGTCGTGAACCCGAGGCGCTCGTAGAGGCGGATCGCCGCGTCGTTGTGCTCGTCGACGTAGAGCAGGCCGAGGTCGATGCCGCGGGCGGCGATCGCGTCGAGGCCGGCGAGGGTCAGCTCGCGTCCGAGCCCACGCCCGTGGGCGTCGGGGCGGACGGCCACGACGTAGATCTCCCCGGCGACCGGATCGGCGTCCAGGTGGAGCTTCGTCCAGCAGAACCCGAGCAGCTCGCCGTCGGGGTCGTACATGCGGAAGCCGTCCGGATCGAACCAGTCCTCGGCCATGCGCGACTCGAGCAGCTCCTGCGTCCAGCCGCCCTGTTCGGCATGGGTCGCGAAGGCCAGGTTGTTGACCTCGAGCCACGCCGCGTCGTCCTGTCCCGGCACGAAGGCCCGGGTCGGGATCGACGCCGACTCCGGGAGGGGGAGTGGGATGCGCATCTCGTGCAGCTGGCGCACCGGTCGCAGACCGCAGTGCGCGGCGATGTGCCGGAGCTCTGGCGCCGGGTCGTCGAGCCACCAGAAGAGCTGGCCGCCACCCATCTCCTGGAAGGCGTGCATCACGCGGTGCGCGACCTGCGCGTGGACCTCGACATCGCCGTCGCGTGCCGGCTCTACCACGGTCTCGAGCGAGGACGCCTCGTTGCCCGACGAGATCTGGGCCATCGCGACCGTGTGGTCGTCGTCGCGGAGTCGGACCGCGACGAACCCGTCGCCGCCACCCTTGCGGAGATCGAGCCAGAGGTGATCGCTGAGCGGTCGCCTGCCCGTCGAGGAGGCGACGGCGTCGACGAACGCGACCAGCTCGGAGCGTTCTGCGTCGTCGCGTCGACGGATGACGTCGACGTTCAGATCGCGGGCTCGGATGCCGTGATCGATCCCCACGCCGAGAATGTACCGGCCGCGATTGGACGACGAGTGAGCCGCCGGCCACGCGCCGCGAGAGTTCGAGGATTTCTTTGTGTCGCGCCGTCAAATTCTCATGGGCACGGATTGTGAACCGACCGGATCGCTGCGACAATGTCGTGTGTCCAGGTTCCCGCCACCTGGCGTCGAGCAACTCGGGAATCCGCCTCCCGACTGCTCAGGGTTGATGGCCCCCCGGTCCGCCGGGGGGCCGTCCCCATTTTCCGTGCCGGGCGCCGGTCGTCAGCCCCGGTCGGCGGTCTTGATCGCACGGCGCAGGGCGCGCGACGCGACGAGGAGCTGGCGCTCGGCCTCGTGCATCGCCGCGATCAGGTCCTCCCGCTCGCTGCCCAGATGGGGCTCGGTCAGTCCGGCGACCCGGTCGCGAGCCCGATCGATCCCGTCGGCGATCGCGTGCATCTCGGCGGAGGTCGAAGCGAGGTCGGCCATCCGCCCACCGTAGAACGCGCAGGGTCCTCGTCGCATCCTTGTCGGTAGCCTCGGCCCGGTGATCGACGCACGTGACGACCTCCGCGTGCTCGAGGGCTACCACTCGGTCCAGATCGACGTCGATGTCCGGCTCAACACCAACGAGTCGCCGCTCCCGCCGCCCGCCGCATGGCGGGATGCGCTCGCCGCCGAGCTCCCGACCGTGGCATGGAACCGGTACCCCGATCGCGAGGCGACGCGCCTGCGCGCCGCGATCGCCGACCTGCACGGGGTACCGCCGGAGATGGTGTTCGTCGCCAACGGCTCCAACGAGGTCCTCCAGTCGATCCTGCTCGCATACGCGGGGCACGGCCGGACGGTCGCCACGTTCGAGCCGTCGTACCAGATGCACGGCCAGATCGCCCGCGTGGTCGGTGCTCGCGTCGTCGAGGGCGAGCGCGGCCCCGACTTCACCCTCGACCCGGCCGAGATGGCCCGTGTCGTCGCCGAGCACGCACCACACGTCACGTTCCTGACCTCGCCGAACAACCCGACCGGTCTCGTCGAACCGCTCGACCGCATCCGCGAGCTGGTCGAGCTCGGCGCCGGCCTCGTCGTCGCCGACGAGGCGTACGCCCAGTTCGCCGAGCACTCGGCGATCGATCTCGTCGACGACGAGTGCCCGCTCGTCGTCACCCGTACGTTCTCCAAGACGTGGAGCATGGCCGCGGTCCGGCTGGGGTACGCGATCGCCCCGACCTGGTGTGTGCGCGAGCTCGAGAAGGTCGTGCTGCCCTATCACCTCGACGCCGCCAAGCAGCTCGCCGGACGGCTCGCGCTCCGGTACGTCGACGAGATGAACGAACGCGTCCGGTCGATCGTCGCCGAGCGCGAGCGGGTGTCGGCAGGGTTGCGACGGCTCCCGCTCGACGTGTTCCCGAGCGGCGCCAACTTCGTGTTGTTCCGTCCCGTCGCACGCGACGGTCGCGCGGTGTGGCAGGAGCTCGTCGATCGCAGCATCCTCATCCGGGACTGCTCGGGCTGGCCCCGGCTCGCCGGGTGCCTGCGGGTGACGATCGGCACACGCGCCGAGAACGATGCCTTCCTCGACGCGCTCACCGAGATCGTCACCTGACCGCCCGATCGGAGGACCCATGTCCCGCACCGCCACCCGCAGCCGCACGACGAAGGAGACGTCGATCGAGCTGTCGATCGACCTCGACGGCACCGGGACGACCGCGGTCTCGACGGGCATCCCGTTCTACGACCACATGCTCGATCAGCTCGGCCGCCACGGTGGCTTCGACCTGGAGATCCGCGCCGACGGCGACCTGGACATCGACACGCACCACACCGTCGAGGACGTCGCGATCACCCTCGGCGAGGCCTTCCGGGAAGCGCTCGGCGACAAGGCCGGCATCCGCCGCTTCGCGAGCGGCAGGTACCCGCTCGACGAGGCGCTCGTCGACGTGGCCCTCGACCTGTCGGGCCGCGCCCACGTGGAGTGGCACGTCCCGATGCCGGAGGTGCTCCCGCTCGGCGACCCCGCATTCGACCCCCAGCTCGCCGAGCACGCGGTGTCGTCGTTCGCGCAGGCGGCGTTGATCACGCTCCACGTCGAGCTCGTGCGCGGTCGCAACGTCCACCACATCATCGAGGCGACCTTCAAGGGGCTGGCCCGCTCGCTGCGCGACGCCGTGCGTGTCGATGCGGCCGGGGACGTGCCGTCGACGAAGGGCACCCTGTGACCGGCCCTGCGGTCGACCGTCCCCGGATCGCCGTGCTCGACTACGGCATCGGCAACCTCCACTCGGCCCACAAGGCGCTCGAGAAGATGGGCGCGGACGCCGACCTGACCGCCGACGCCGACGTCGTCGCCCGCGCCGACGGGGTCGTGCTGCCGGGTGTCGGGGCGTTCGGGGCGTGTATGGCCGCTCTGCGTTCGACGGGCCTCGAAGGGCCGGCGCTCGACGCGGCCGCCTCCGCCCGTCCGTTCCTCGGGATCTGCGTCGGGATGCAGATGCTGTTCGACGGGAGCGACGAGGACGAGCACGCGCACGGCCTCGGGGTGATCCCCGGCAGGGTCGAGTGGATCCCGCCCGGCGTCAAGCGTCCGCAGATGCAGTGGAACCGCCTCCACCTGACCCGGCCGGACGATCCGATGTTCGCCGGGCCGATGTTCGCCGGCGCCGACCACGGGGCCGACGGGTACGAGGATCGGGGTGCGTGGGTCTACTTCGTCCACTCGCTCCACGGTGTCCCGGCCGATCCGGCGGTCGTCGCTGCGACGTGCGAGTACGGCGGTGTCCTGAACGCCGCCTTCCGGCGTGAGAACGTGTTCGCGACCCAGTTCCACCCCGAGAAGTCGGGCCCGGTCGGGCTCGAGCTGCTCGGCAACTTCGTGCGGGTGTGCGCCGCGTCGCGGGCGAGCGCATGAGCGTCGACCTGTACCCGGCGATCGACCTGCGCGCCGGCCGTGTCGTCCGTCTGGAGCAGGGCGACTACGAGGTCGAGACCGTGTACGGCGACGACCCCGTCGCCGTGGCGACGGCGTTCGTCGACGAGGGCGCTCGGTGGGTCCACGTCGTCGATCTCGACGCCGCCCGGTCGGGCGACCCGGTCAACCGTCCGGTCGTCGCCGGCATCGCCGCTGCGCTCGGCGGGCGCGCCGCCCTGCAGACCGGCGGAGGCGTTCGCTCGGTCGCGGATGCCCGTGCGCTGGCCGACGCCGGCGTCGAGCGCGTGGTGATGGGTTCGGCGGCCATCGCCGACCCGGCCCTCGTCGACGCGGTCGCCGAGGTGGTCCCGGTCGCGGTCGGTCTCGACCACCGCGCCGGCGAGCTCGCCGTGCACGGATGGACCCGACGCAGCGGGGTCCGGCTCGACGACGCGCTCGGCCGCTTCCCGGTGGCCGCAGCCTTCGTCATCACCGACATCGGGCGTGACGGCATGCTGAGCGGCCCCGACGTCGAGGGGCTCGCGGCAGCGGCGTCGGCCACGGACGTCCCGGTGATCGCGAGCGGCGGCGTCGCGTCGCTCGACGACGTCGTGCGGTTGGCCGGCATCGACCGGCTCGGCGGGATCATCACCGGTCGCGCGATCTACGAGGGCCGGTTCACGGTCGCCGAGGCGATCGAGGCCCTGCGATGAGGGTCGCCCGGGTCATCCCGTGCCTCGACGTCGACGGTGGCCGTGTCGTCAAGGGCACCAACTTCGTCGATCTCCGGGACGCCGGCGACCCCGTCGAGCTCGCGGCGCGCTACGACGCCGAGGGCGCCGACGAACTCGTCTTTCTCGACATCACCGCCTCGTCCGACGATCGCGACACCACGGTCGACATGGTGTACCGCGTCGCGGAGCAGGTCTACATCCCGTTCACCGTCGGCGGCGGGATCCGATCGGCGGCCGACGCCCGCCGCATGCTGCGCGCGGGAGCCGACAAGGTGAGCGTCAACACCGCCGCGGTGACGCGCCCCGAGCTGATCGGCGAGATCGCCACGGAGTTCGGCTCCCAGTGCGTCGTGTGTGCGATCGACGCCAAGCGCTCCGGCGGCGACGAGGACGCTCCCGACTTCGAGGTCTACCTGCACGGCGGGCGGACCCCGACCGGGATCGACGCGGTCGCATGGGCCGAGCGCGCCGCCGGGTCGGGCGCCGGCGAGATCCTGCTGACGTCGATGGACCGCGACGGGACCCGGCAGGGGTTCGACCACGTCCTCACCGCCGCGATCGCCGATGCGGTCGGTGTGCCGGTGATCGCGTCCGGGGGAGTGGGGACGCTCGATCACCTCGTCGACGGCATCGTCGAGGGCCACGCCGACGCCGTGCTCGCAGCATCGATCTTCCACTTCCGGGAGCACACCGTGGCCGAGGCGAAGCGTGTCATGGCCGCCGCCGGCATCACCGTCCGGCCGCCCTCGCCCTGACCCCGCCCGGCTCGCAGCGCGAAGTTACCGGTCGGTAGCCTCGCCGCCATGTCTGGACCCACCCCCGCACTGACCATCGAGCGACGCGGCCCGGTGCTCGTCGCCTCGATGGACGACGGCAAGGCCAACGCACTGTCGTTCGACATGATCGCCGGGCTGCGCGCCGCGTTGGCCGAGGTCGAGCGGGACGACGGTCTCGGCGCCCTCGTCGTCGCCGGCCGTGACCGCGTGTTCTCCGGCGGCTACGACCTCGGGGTGATGTTGGGCGGCGACATGTCGCAGATCATCACGCTCGTCGCCGACGGGGGCGAGCTCGTGCGGTCGCTGTACGGCGCCACGGTCCCGGTCGTCGCCGCCTGCACCGGCAGCGCGGTGGCCGGCGGCGCGCTCACGCTGCTCGGCTGCGACGTGCGCGTCGGCGCCGACATCGACTGCAAGATCGGCTTCAACGAGGTCGCGATCAAGATGGTGCTGCCGGACTGGGCCTTCACGATCGCCGACGCACGATTGAGCAAGCGCCACCTCCAGCGGGCTGCCGCGAACGCCCGGCTGACCGACGGCGTGACGGCCGTCGACGTCGGCTTCCTCGACGAGGTCGTGCCGGCCGACCAGGTGCTCGAGCGGGCGGTCGAGGCGGCGACCACCCTCGCCGACACGCTCGACCCGGCCGCCTACGCCTCGACGGTGACCAGGTTGCGGGGCGACGTCCTCGCCACCATGGCCACGCAGATCGAGTCGGACCGCGCCGCAGCCTGAGCTTCCGTCCCCCGGAGGGGTGCTCGGGCCGATCGTTGGGTACGGTCGGTCACATGCCTACCTCACCGATGGAATACCGACGTCTCGGACCCGCAGGGGTCAAGGTCAGCGTGCTCGGCTTCGGCAGCTGGGTGACCTTCGACAACCAGCTCGGCCTCGACGAGTCGCTGGCCACGATGCAGGCCGCCCGTGACGCCGGCTGCAACTTCTTCGACAACGCCGAGGTCTACGCCGGCGGCAAGAGCGAGCTGCTGATGGGGCGCGCCCTCCAGGAGCTCGACTGGCCGCGCTGGTCGTACGTCGTCACCACCAAGCTGTTCTGGGGCATCCTCGACGACCCGAACATGAGCAACACGCTCAACCGCAAGTACCTCATGCAGGCGATCGACACATCCCTCGAGCGCTTCCAGCTCGACTTCGTCGACGTCCTCTACTGTCACCGTGCCGACCCCGACACCAGCGTCGAGGAGACGGTGTGGGCGATGTCCGACATCGTGAGCGCGGGCAAGGCGCTGTACTGGGGCACGTCGGAGTGGTCGGCCGACGAGATCCGCCAGGCGATCGACGTCGCCGAGCGTCATCATCTCCACAAGCCGGTCACCGAGCAGTCGCAGTACAACCTGATCGAGCGCACCAGGGTGGAGAAGGAGTACGCCCGGCTCCACGAGGAGACCGGCTACGGCAACACGATCTGGAGCCCGCTCGCGTCGGGGCTGTTGACGGGCAAGTACCGCGACGGCATCCCGGAGGGTTCGCGAGGGGCACTCGCGGGCTACGAGTGGTTGCGCGAGGGCCTGGAGGACGGCGAGGCGATCGCCCGTGTGGAGCGCCTGCGGCCGATCGCCGATCGTCTCGGCTGCACGATGGCCCAGCTCGCGATCGCGTGGTGCGCCAAGCACCCGATGGTGTCGTCGGTGATCACCGGCGCGAGCCGCGCCGAACAGGTCGTCGAGAACATGGACGCCCTCGACGTGATCGAGCTGATCACCCCGGAGGTCCAGGAGGAGATCGAGGCGGCGATCGGCTGAGGACCGGCCGGGCCGAGCCGAACGCCGCGGCGGCACCGCGCGGCTGATCTCGCGCGAGTAGCTACGTTACGAGCTCCCGCTTGAGGATCTTGCCGGTGGCGTTGCGGGGGAGCTCGTCGAGGATCTTGATCGTGCGGGGCACCTTGTGGCGGGCGAGGTGATCCTTGACATGCGTGCGGATGCCGTCCGCGTCGAGCTCCCCGCCCGGAGCGAGCACCACGAAGGCGGCCAGCACCTGTCCGAACTCCTCGTCGGGCACGCCGATGACGGCGGCCTCGTCGATCGCCGGGTGAGCGGCGAGCAGCTCCTCGACCTCGCGCGGGTACACGTTCTCCCCGCCGGAGACGATCATGTCGTCGTCGCGGCCCTCGATGAACAGGCGGCCGTCGACGAAGCGGCCCATGTCGCCCGTCGAGACCAGTCCGCGGACGCGCTCCTTGTCGCCCCCGCCGGTGTAGCCGTCGAAGTGGAGCGAACCGCCCACGAACACGCGCCCGATCTCGCCGTCGGCGACCGGCTCGCCGTCGACGTCGACGATCTCCACGTCGACGCCGAACGCGGGCCGGCCGGCGGTCGTCGGATCGGCCTGCAGGTCGTCGGGGTTGGCGATCGTCGCGACCGACACCTCGGTCGAGCCGTACAGGTTGTAGAGCACCGGTCCGAACCGCTCGAGCACGGCCGTGACCAGCTTGCCGCTGATGGCCGAGCCGCTCGCCGCGATCACGCGCAGCTTCGGGGTCGGATGGGCGTCGAGCGTCTCGGCCGGCAGGTTGAGGATGCGCCCGAGCATGATCGGGACCACGACGAGGACCCTCGCGTCGTGCTCGGCGGTGAGCGCGAGCGTGCGCTCGGGGTCGAACCGGCGGGAGACCACCATCGTCGCCGCTCTCGACAACCCGAGCAGGAGGTGGCTGAACCCCCATGCGTGGAACAGGGGTGCCGCGATCATCGTCGTGTCGCCCGCCCGCAGCGGGATGCGCTCGAGCAGCGCAGCCACGGCACCGACGTTGCTCGCGTTGCTTCTGCGTCCGGCGCCCTTCGGTCGTCCGGTCGTGCCCGAGGTGAGGATGACCACACGGCCGCTCACCTCCTCGGCGTCGATCGAACCGGAGATCGACATCTCGGCCAGCTCGCTCTCGCCGATCAGCCGTGCGCCGCACCTCTCCACGAGACCGGCGAACTCGTCGTCGTGGATGACGATGTCGACGCCCTCGTGCTCGACGACGTCGGCGATCTGCGGTCCGGCGAACCCGGTGTTGAGCA
>CBFCWS010000028.1:0-14979 GCA_965601765.1 uncultured Ilumatobacter sp.
TCCGAACGGCCGTTTCCGGGGCTCAGCCCGGTTGGCGGCGGACCGTCGCCCGGGAGTGGTGGCGCAGGCGACCGTTCCTCCCGGTCCCCGACGCGGCGTACGTCCGCTTCCGGACCGTGACGCAGTACGGCGACGCCGATCACGCACTCGATCCGGACGATGTGCTGAACTATCTGGCGTGGTGCCGCGAGTGGGACCGTTTCGTCCGATGACCCGCGGCACGTTGCCGGGGCGACCAGTTCGGAGGCCATGAGGTCGTGGTTCGCGCGCTCGTGCTCAATGCGTCGTTCGAACCGCTCAGCATCGTGGCGACCCAACGTGCGGTCTGCCTGGTCATCGACGAGACCGCCGACCTGATCGAGGCGGGCGAGGGCGTCATCCGCTCCCAGTACCTCACGGTGCCCGTCCCGGCGGTGATCCGGTTGCGCAGCATGGTCCGGGCCCCGCGGATCCGCGAGGCGGCCCTCTCGCGCCGGGCGGTGTTCGCCCGCGACGGCTACCGCTGTCAGTACTGCGGTGAGCGGGCCGACTCGATCGACCACGTCGTGCCCCGCTCGCGTGGCGGGCGAGACGTCTGGGACAACCTCGCGGCCGCATGCCTCCCGTGCAACAGCCGCAAGCGCGACCGCACCCCCGACGAGGCCGGGATGCGGCTGCTGCGCCCGTGTCGCGCGCCGCGGACGACGGCGTGGCTCACGATCGGGTCGCACCTGGTCCCCGAGACCTGGAAGCCCTACCTCCCCCAGGCGAGCTGATCCCGGTTGGCCGAGCGCGCGCGGCGGAGTCTCGTGGACGCGGTCGCCGACGTCCGGCGTCGGTCGGTCGGTGGGCGCTTCGTGCTGGGGATCTGCGGTGCCCCCGGCGCCGGGAAGTCGACGATGGCGTCACGGGTCGGCGGCGAGCTCGGTCCCGATGCCGTCGTCGTGCCGATGGACGGGTTCCACCTCGCGTCGTCGGTGATCGCCGGCACGCCCCTCGCGGCGCGACGCGGCGCCCCCGACACCTTCGATGCCTCCGGGTTCGTCGCCCTCCTGCGCCGGCTCCGGGACCAGCGGGATCCCGTCGTGTACGCACCGCGGTACGAGCGGGCGATCGAGGACCCGATCGCCGGCGCGATCGCGGTCGCGATCGACGCGCCGGTCGTCATCGTCGAGGGCAACTACCTCCTCCACGCAGAGGCGCCATGGAGCGATGTCGCTGCGCTGCTCGACGAGACGTGGTACGTCGAGGTGGCCGACGACCGCAAGCGCGTCGCCCGTCTGATCGAGCGGCACGTCGAGTTCGGCAAGTCGCCGACCGAGGCGACCCGCTGGGTGGCGGAGTCCGACGCGCGCAACGCCCGGCTGATCGCAGCCACCCGGCGTCTGGCCGACCTGGTCGTGCGCGAGGACGGGGACGGGCTCCTGCACGTCGCCCGACCGTGACCGCGTCACGTGGCAGGACCGATGGATAGCTTCAGTGGTGTGGAGGGCGAGGTGGCCGTCGTGCACCGCCGTGCGACGGTGGCGGAGCTCCATGCGCTCGATCCGTTCGCTCCTCAGCGGCTCGGTGGCACGTCGGTCGACCCGACCGTGTGGTGGTGCGATCCGGTCGATGCTGCGATCGTGCTCGGGTCGCGCCAGCCGGACGAGTTGGTCGATCCCGCGGCCGTCGAGCGCGCCGGGCTGTCCGTCGTCCGCCGGCGGTCCGGCGGCGGCGCGGTGTTCGTGCACCCCGACGTGGTGTGGGTCGATCTCGTCGTCCCGGCCGCGGCCGCCCCGGCGCTCGTCGCCGACGTCCGTCGGTCGATGATCTGGGCGGGGGATCGTTGGCGGGCGGCGCTCGTCGACCTCGGGGTGCCGTCGGGACGGTTGTCGGTGCACACCGGCGGCCTCGTCGAGACCGCCTGGTCGCCGTACGTGTGCTTCGCCGGGTTCGGGCCCGGCGAGGTGCTCCTCGACGGCCGCAAGCTCGTCGGCCTGAGCCAACGCCGGACCCGGCACGGGGTCAGGATCCAGGGCCAGGTCCATCGAGCCGGATCGCTCGCACCGATCGTCGCGCTGCTGGCGGCGCCGGTCCCCGTCGAGCCCCTCGACGACGCAGCGGAGTGGCCGGCGCTCGGTGCGCGCGACCTGGCCGAGGTGCTCGCACGTTCGGTGACCCGGTCGCTCGCCGACGCCGGTCGGTCCGACGACTGACCCCGAATCTTCGAACCCGTGTTCGCTTTCCCACCGATTTGCGAACCGATTTGGATGGAATTGGGGCAAATAGGGGGCAAATGGTTGAACTGGGGGATCGCGGTATCCCATACTGACCGCACGGGGGGGCCCGCTACCTCTCGTCGCAGGCAGGTCAGCGGTCGAGGAAGGGAGCGGCTGGGACAGTGTTCGTCGGTGAATACGACCGCAGCGTCGACGGCAACGGCCGCGTCGCACTGCCGGCCGACTTCCGAGACGACCTCAGCGGCCAGTGCTACCTCACCGCCGATCCGGAGGGTTGCGTGACGATCATGTCTGCGGCGGCCTTCGAGCAGGCGGCCGCCGAGCTGCTCGAACAGGTCAAGGCCGGCCGGGCGTCACCGTCGTCGTCGCGCGCGTTCGCGGCGAAGACGAGTGTGGCGACGATCGACAAGCAGGGTCGGATCACGATCGAGGACCAGCTCCGCCGGCACGCCGGGCTGCGGCCGGGTGGCGATGCGGTCATCGTCGGCCGGCTCACCAGCCTCGAGCTCTGGCGGGACTCGCGCTATTCCCGCATCCGCAGCGAGGACGACGTGGAGCAGCGCGTCCGGCACTGGGACGACGAGGACGACGAATGAGCGCCGCGTTCGAGCACGACCCGGTGATGGTCGACGAGATCGTCGCGGTGTTCGAACCCGTACCCGCCGGCGTCATCGTCGACGGCACGCTCGGCGGCGGCGGTCACGCCGGCGCGCTCCTCGCAGCTCGTGACGACGTCACCGTGCTCGGCCTCGATCGCGACCCCGACGCGATCGCCGCGGCGACGGGACGCCTGTCGTCGTTCGGCGACCGTGTCGTCACCCATCGCTGCCGGTTCGACGAGCTCGACGACGCGCTCGTCGCCCACGGCGTCGCCGAGCTGAGCGGTGCGCTGTTCGACCTGGGCGTGTCGTCGCCGCAGCTCGATCGGGCCGAGCGAGGGTTCTCCTACCGTCACGATGGTCCGCTCGACATGCGCATGGACACCGATGCGCCCTGGTCGGCTGACGACGTCGTCAACGGCTACCCCGAAGCCGAGCTCGCAGCCGTGATCCGGCGCTACGGCGACGAGCGGTTCTCGCGCCGGATCGCAGCCGCGATCGTCGGCGCGCGGCCACTCGAGTCGACGACGCAGCTCGCCGCCGTCGTCACGGCGGCGATCCCCGCCGCGGCCCGGCGGACCGGCGGCCACCCGGCCAAGCGCACGTTCCAGGCGATCCGCATCGAGGTCAACGGCGAGCTCGACGCGATCGGGACCGCCGTCGACCGGGCGGTCGACGCACTGCGCCCGGGCGGCCGGATCGCCGTGCTGGCCTACCACTCGGGCGAGGATCGCATCGTCAAGCGGCACCTGCGCGTCGCCGAGACCGGCGGGTGCGAGTGCCCCGTCGAGCTGCCGTGCGTGTGCGGTGCCGTCCGCACCGTCCGGCTCGTCCGCGCGCCGAAGCGGCCCTCGGTCGGCGAGCGTGATCGCAATCGCCGCGCCGCGTCGGCGCGGCTCCGCGTCGCCGAGAAGCTCGACGTCGGACATCCGGATCCCGAGTCGGATCCGGACTCGAACGATCACCCGGAGGTCGACTGATGGCGATACCGCTCCGAGATCGGCCGGCCGATCGGCGCGCCAGCGCGCCGACCGTCGGCTCGATCCGACCCAAGCTGCGATCGGTGCCGGCCCGTCGACGCCTGGCCGGGTTCGTCGTCGTCGTCACCTTCCTCGTCGCGGCGCTGATGATGGGGGCGGTCCTGCTCCACACCACCATCGCCGAGCGCCAGCTGGAGATCGACCGGCTCGACCGGGGGGTGCGGGTGGCGCAGGCCGACTTCGACATGCTGCGCGCCGAGCGAGCCGAGCTCCGTTCGCCGACTCGCATCGCCGAGCTCGCACGCGGGCTGGGCATGGGACCAGGTGAGGAGTCGACCTTCGTCGACGTCGATCCGATGCGGCTCGCGGAGGCGATCGCGACGACGGGTGTCGTGCCGATCGGCGATCAGGCGACCGCCGACCTCGACACGCCGATCGGGATCGATCTCGCCCCGATCGAACAGTTCCTCCTGGTCAAGCGAGTGAGCGGAGTGCAGCCGTGAGTCGACGAGAACCACCCCAGCGGCGACACGGCGTGCCGAAGGTCCCCAAGGCGGGCACCGGCGGTCGGGGAACACCGACGCGCGCCCGGAACGCAGAGCGCCGCACCCCGACGGTCCGAGACGGGGGAGCCCTGCGCGGGCTGCGCCGTTCGAACGTCGACGCCGTGCAGGCCGACACCCCCGGGAAGACGGCCTCGTCGACGGCGGGGAAGCCGGGGAAGGGGCCGGGTGGGAAGGCGCGGACGACCGCACGGGCGACCACACCGCCCGCACGTCCGACGACGTCGCGCGGGGGCCGGCTGACCGAGCGCCGGACGCCGACGAGGCGGCCCGACCCGGTCGAGCAGCGCCGCCGTCACGACGCCAAGGACGCACGGCCCGCGGAGAAGCGGCCGCCGAAGCTGCGCCGGATCCGGGCGCCCAAGCCGCCCCGCGAGCGGCGCGACCGCTTCGGGATCGGGTCGTCGCGCGTGCGCCTGCGTCTGCTGATGGCGCTGATGGCGGTGATGCTCGTCTACGTGCTCGTCGTCGTTGCCCGGATCCAGACGGTCGGCGGCGACGAACTGCGCTCCGCGGCCGCGAGCCAGTGGGAGCGTCGCACGCCGCTGCCTGCCGACCGGGGCACCATCTTCGACCGCAACGGCGAGGAACTGGCGCTGTCGGTGCCGGCCTACTCGATCAGCGTCAACCCCAAGCTGATCGAAGACGCGGACGCGACGACCCAGGTGCTCGCGTCGATGATCGGCCTCACCGACGACGAGGCGCTCGATCTCCGCGACGACATCGAGGCCAAGGAGACCGGCTTCCGATACGTCCGTCGTCAGGTCGACGTCGATCTCGGCCGCCGGATCGCGGATCTCGGCATGGTCGGCGTCAACGTCGACCCCGAGGACGAGCGCGTGCTGCCGGGCGGCGACACCGGTCGGAGCGTGATCGGCCGCACCGACATCGACGGCAACGGCATCGCCGGGATCGAGCTCCAGTTCGGCGGTGGCGAGCGCGGTGCCGAGCTCGGCTACAGCGACATACTCGCCGGGACGCCGGGCGAGGTGACCCGGGAGGTCGCGCCCCAGGGCAGGTCGATCGCCGGCTCGGAGGAGGTCATGCGCCCGCCGATCCCGGGTGACGACCTCGTGCTCACGCTCGACCGGTCGATCCAGTTCGCCGTCGAGACGGCGATCCTCGACCGCATCCAGGAGATCGGCGCCGGCGCCGCCACGGCGATCGTCATGGACACCGACACCGGCGACATCTACGCGATGGCCACGGTCGACCGCGACGAGGACGGTCGTCCGTTCATCACCTCGGCCAACCACGCCGCGGTGAACGCCTACGAACCCGGCTCGGTCGCGAAGGTCATCACGATCGCCGCCGGCCTGAACGAGAAGGCCGTCACCCCGGACACCCACTTCTACGTCCCGTGGCGTCGCGAGTACGCCGGCGTGTACCTGTCGGACGCGGGGTGGCACGCCGACGAGATGATGAGCGTGGAGCGCATCCTCATCAAGTCGTCCAACATCGGGACGATCGAGGTGATGGAGGCGACCGGCCGCGAGACGCACTACGAGTACCTGCGCCGCTTCGGGCTCGGCGAGCCGACCGCGCTGGACTTCCCGGGCGAGTCCGGCGGCATCCTCAAGTACTGGGAGGACCTGTGGGGGTCGGAGCGCCAGACGGTGGCGTACGGGCAGGGACTCGCGAGCACGTCGATCCAACTCGTGTCGGCGGTCAACGCGATCGCGAACGACGGCACGTACGTCGCACCCCGCCTCGTCATGGGCACGGTCGAGGCCGACGGGACCGAGGTCGCGGCCCCACCGTCGGCCACCCACGAGGTCATCACCCCCCAGACCGCCCGCACGATGCACGGCATGATGCGACAAGTCGTCTGCCGCGGCACCGCCAAGCGAGCCCAGGAGGGCGTCGAGAACTTCTCGATCGCCGGCAAGACCGGCACCGGTCTGAAGCCCTGGCCCAACGGCCAGTACCGGAACGCCAACGGCGAGCGGCTGTACTACGCGAGCTTCGTCGGGTTCTTCCCCGCCGAGGATCCGCAGGTCACGGTCCTGATCTCGGTCGACGAGCCCCCGGCCGGTGACATCAACCGGTTCGGTGGCACGGCGGCGGCGCCGGTCTTCGGTGATCTGGTCCCGACGATCGCCCACGAGCTCGGCCTCGAGCCGCCACCCGACACGACGCCGTGCTCGAACTGACATGACCGGCGATGAGATGACCGTCGAACCGGCGACCGCCCCGGGGTCACGCGGATGAGCGGCTGCTCGATGGCAGCGTTGGTCGCGGCGATCCCCGCCGACGTCCTCGACCGGCGCATCGATCCGCCGGGCCACACGCCCCACGACGGGACCGCGCCGCCGGTCGTCGATCTCACCCACGACTCCCGTCAGGTCGGGCGTGGCTGGGCGTTCGTCTGCATCCCCGGCGACACCGTCGACGGCCACGACTTCGCTCCCGCGGCGGTGGCGCAGGGAGCCAGCGTCATCATCGTCGAGCGACCGCTCGACCTCCCGGTCCCGCAGATCGTCGTCACCGACGCCCGGCGTGCCGCCGGACCGGCGGCCGCCGTCGTCCACGGCTCCCCGGCCAACCGGCTCGACCTGATCGGCGTCACCGGTACCAACGGCAAGACGACGGTCACGCACATGCTCGCCGCCGTCCTGGCCGCCGTCGGCCGCGACGTCGAGCAGGTCGGGACGCTCTCGGGCGTCCGGACGACCCCGGAGGCCGCCGATCTCCAGCGCTCGCTCGCAGGATTCGTCGCCGACGGCATCGACACGGTCGTGATGGAGGTGTCGTCGCACGCGCTCGCGCTCCACCGCGTCGACGGCTGTCGGTTCGACGTCTCGGTGTTCACGAACCTCAGCCAGGACCACCTCGATCTGCACGGTTCGATGGAGGCGTACTTCCGCGCCAAGGCGCTGCTGTTCGAGCCGGCGCTGAGCGACCTCGGGGTCGTCAACCGGGACGACACGTTCGGCCGGCTGTTGACCGACGCCGCCCCGATCGAGATGCGCACGTACTCCTCGGAGGACGCCTCCGACGTCCGGGTGGGGGTGCGCGAGCACCGCTTCACGTGGCGCGGCCACGACGTCGTCGTCCCGGTGGGCGGGACGTTCAACGTGTCGAACAGCCTCGCCGCGCTCACCGCTTCGGTCGAGTTGGGGATCGACGCCGGGGCCGCGGTCGCCGGGCTCGCGGGGTGCCCGCCGATCCCGGGCCGGTTCGAGCACGTCAGCGGTCCGGGCGACGACATCGACGTCGTCGTCGACTACGCCCACACGCCCGACGGGATCGCCGCCCTGATCGATGCGCTCCGCGACGTCGCCGACGGCAGGGTCGTCCTGGTGTTCGGGTGCGGCGGCGAGCGCGACGCCGACAAGCGCTCGCTGATGGGTGCGGCCGCGACCGCCGCCGACGTCGTCGTCGTGACGTCGGACAACCCGCGCCGCGAGGATCCGGACGCGATCATCGCGGCAGCCGTCGCCGGGGTCGACCGATCGGGGAGCGACCACCGCTACCGTGACGCCCTCATCATCGACGCCGATCGCCGCCGGGCCATCCGAGCCGCCATCGACGTCGCCCTCCCCGGTGACGTCGTGGCGATCGCGGGGAAGGGTCACGAGACCACCCAGACCATCGGCCTCGAATCGCTGCCGTTCGACGATCGCGTCGAGGCGCGGGCCGGACTCGAGCGGCGCCGCCACGACGGCGAGTGCTCGGTGGGAGCTGCAACATGATCGCCGTCCTGATCGCCGCCTTCGTCGCCGGGGTCGTGTCGCTGTTCGGGACGCGATTCCTCATCGGCTTCTTCCGGACCCGGGCGCTCGGACAGCCGATCCTCGGCAAGGAGGACCACGGCCCCGAACACCACATGCCCAAGCAGGGCACGCCGACGATGGGTGGTATCGCGATCATCGTCGCCGCCTTCGTGGGGTGGCTCGCGGGGCACACCCAGAGCATCGCGTTCTCCGATCAGGCGATGATCGCCTGGATGGGCATCTTGTCGATGGCGGGGATGGGTCTCCTCGACGACGTCATCAAGGTCCGCAAGCGGCACAACCGCGGCATCTTCTGGAAGCAGAAGAACTACATCACGATGGCGATGGCGATGGGATTCGCCTGGTGGCTGTCGGCGTCGACCGGCATCGACGAACGGATCTCGCTGACGCGCGCCGGTGACCTCGGGTTCGAGGTGCCGACGATCGTCTGGATCGTCTTCGCCGGCCTGATGGTCTGGGCGACCACCAACGCGGTCAACGTCACCGACGGACTCGACGGGCTCGCGGGGGGATCGGCGCTGATGGGGTTCGGTGCCTTCATGATCATCGGCTACTGGGCGTTCCGGAACCCCGAGGTCTACGACGCGGTCGTCAACCCGCTCGACATCGGTGTCATGGCCGCCGGGTTCGCCGGTGCCTGCCTCGGGTTCCTGTGGTGGAACGCGGCGCCGGCCCGCATCTTCATGGGCGACGTCGGCGCGCTCGGCATCGGCTCCGCGCTGGCGTTCATGGCGCTCACCCTCAACACCCACCTCCTCCTCATCCTGATCTGCGGGATCAACGTGATCGAGGCCGGCTCGGTCGCCATCCAGATGGGGGTGTTCAAGGCGTCGGGCCGCAAGAAGCGGCTGTTCCGGTTGTCGCCGATCCACCACCACTTCGAGCTCGGTGGCTGGCCGGAGACGACCGTCATCATCCGCTTCTGGCTGATCTCGGCGATCTGCGTCGCGACGGCGCTCGCCATCTTCATCGGCGACTACACCAGGGTCGTCAACTGACGTGCGCGCCCTCGTCCACGGTCTCGCGATCACCGGGGTCGCCTGCGTGAGGGCCCTGACCGGCCGTGGGCACGAGGTCGTCGTCACCGACGACGACCTCACCGAGGCGCGGCTGGCGACCGCGCACGATCTCGGGGTCGAGCTGCGACCGCTGCCCGAGGACGGGTCCGGGCTCGATCGGCTCGTCCGCTCGGTCGACGTCGTCATGCCCGCCCCGGGGGTCCCGGAGCGGCACCGCGTCCACCGCGCTGCGGCCGCTGCGGGCACCGAGGTCGCGAGCGAGATCGAGATCGCCTACCGATGGGAGCAGGAGCGCGTCGGTGGCCCACGGCCCATCCTGGCGGTGACGGGTACCGACGGCAAGACGACCACGACCGAGCTGACCGTCGAGATCGTGCGCGCCGGCGGTCTGCGCGCCGAGTCGCTGGGCAACACCGAGCGTCCGCTGATCGGTGCGATCGACGCTCGCGACGCCGCCGAGCTGGACGTGCTCGTCGTCGAGGCGACGAGCTTCCGCCTCGCACCCACCCGTTCGTTCCGTGCGGACGCCGCCGCGTGGCTCAACCTCGCGCCCGACCACCTCGACTGGCACGACTCGCTCGACACGTACATCGCGGCGAAGCAACGCATCTTCGCCCAGCAGCGCGCGACGGACGCGGCGATCGGCTTCGTCGACGACCCGATCGTCATGGCGGCGCTGGCGCGTGCGCCCGGTCGGCGCCGTACGTTCGGCAGGTCGGGGAGCGACTACCGGGTCGACGGCGGAGAGCTGGTCGGCCCCTCCGGCCCGATCGCCGCGATCGCGGGCATGTGGCGATCGCTCCCGCACGACCTGACCAACGCGCTGGCCGCCGCCGCCCTCGTGCTGGAGACCGGCGTCGCCGGACCCGAGGCGGTGGAGCGGGGGCTCGCCGCCTTCACACCGCCGCCGCACCGGCTCGAACCGGTGGGCACGTGGCACGGGGTCGAGTGGTTCAACGATTCCAAGGCGACGACGCCGCACGCGGCGGCCACGGCGATCCGGGCGTTCGGATCGGTCGTCGTGATCGCCGGCGGGAGCCGCAAGGGCGTCGATCTGTCGCCGATGGCGGCGGTCACCGACAACGTGCGGGCGTTGGTCGCGATCGGCGACGCCGCCGCCGACGTCCGGTCGGCGTTTGCGCCGACGACCGACGTGCGCGACGCCGCGTCGATGGCCGACGCGATCACCACTGCCGCCCACCTCGCCCGTCCCGGCGACGCGGTCGTCCTGAGCCCCGGCTGTGCCAGCTTCGACTGGTACCGGGGGTTCGACGAGCGCGGTGACGACTTCCGACGACTCGTGAAGGAGCTCGTTCCATGACCAGCACGCTCGACACCGGTACGTCGCCGACCGGCGCGCCGCGAACCGGCACGCCCGACACCGGCACCCAGCGCACCGGCACGCCCGACACCGGCACGCGGCGCACCGGCACGCCCGATGCCGGCACATCACGAACGGTGACGCCGCCCACCGGCACGCCGCGCGCCGGCACGCCGCGCACCGGCACCTCGCGTTCCGGCACCCCCGACTCCGTCGAGTCCGACGCTGGCACCGCACGGACCACGTCCCGAACCGGCGCGTCGCGAACCGGCGCGTCGCGAGTCGACCCACGGCGGTCCGGACCGGAGCTCGATCGCCGGCGCGCGGCTGCGCTCGAGCGCCTCCACGCCGGCGGGCACACCCGCCCGCGAGAGCGCAAGCTGCGGCGACCCAAGCCGAAGGTCAACCGGCACCGGACGCAGCGTCGCACGATCGACGTCGCCGTCTCGAACGAGCAGCTCGGGCCGACACCGCGCATCTACTACGTGATCGGCGTGACGATCGCCGTGTTCGTCATGCTCGGGCTGGTGATGGTGCTCTCGGCGACCTCGGCGAACGCGGTCGCCGGCGACGGCGACCCCTACGAGGTGTTCAGCCGCCAGGTGATGTGGGCCGGGCTCGGGCTGCTCGGCATGTTGGTCGTCCTGCGGCTCCCGTACCACCGTTGGCGAGCGCTCGTGATCCCGGCGTCGATCCTCGCGGCCGGCGCGATGATGTTGCCGTTCGTCCCGGGCGTCGGCGCCACGATCAACGGTGCCAACTCCTGGGTGCTCGTCGGGGGGATCAGCTTCCAGCCGTCGGAGTTCCTCAAGCTCGCGGCGATCGTGCTGCTCGCCGACTACTACTCCCGTCACCAGCACGAGGTCCACACGACGCGGTACGGGATCTGGCCGCTGGCCGCGGTCGCGGCCGTCTGCGCCGGCGTCAGCTTCCTGCAGGGCGACCTGGGCTCCGCGATCGTGCTCGGAGCGGTCGTGATCTCGGTCGGCGTGATCGCCGGCATCCCCATGGTCCACATCGCCAGCCTGTCCCTCGCCGGAGCGAGCGCCGCGCTGTTCGCGATCGTCTCCGACGAGCGCCGGTTCGACCGGCTGACGGCGTTCCGCGACATCGAGGGCAACAAGGAGCACCTCGCCTGGCAGTCGTGGCAGGGGCTGATGAGCATCGCCAACGGCGGGCTGACCGGGTCGGGCATCGGGGGCAGCAACTCCAAGCTCGGCTACCTGCCGCTCGCGCACAGCGACTTCATCTTCGCCGTGGTCGCCGACGAGCTCGGGTTCATCGGCGCCTTCGCCGTGATCGGGGGGTTCGGGCTGCTGCTCGCACTCGGCGTCCAGGTCGCGCTCGCCGCGCCCGACCGGTTCGGCATGATCGTGGCCGGTGGCATCGCCACCTGGTTCGGTGTCCAGGCGATCGTCAACGTCGGTGGGGTTGCCGGCGTGCTCCCGGTCACGGGTCTCACGCTGCCGTTCTTCTCCGTCGGCGGCACGTCGCTGTTCACCTCGATGGTCGCCGGGGCGTTGCTGCTGAACGTCTCACGACGGATCGTGACCCAGCGGGCCGACACCGTGGCGATCCGCCGGCCGTGGCGACGGTTCTTCGTGCGCACGGGCTGAGGGGTCTCCCGGGATGCGCGCCGTGATCACCGGCGGTGGCACCGCCGGTCACGTCCTCCCGGCGCTCGCGGTCGCCGAAGGACTCCTCGACCGGGGGATCGACGCCGACGACGTGCTGTACGTCGGCGCCCAGCGGGGGATCGAGACCCGACTCGTCCCTCCGACCGGCCTCGCCCACGAGCTGCTCGACGTCGTCGGGTTGCAGCGCGAGCTCTCGCGCCGCAACCTCGCCTTCGTGCCCAGGATGTGGAGCGCGCGTCGGCGGGCGATCGACCTTCTCGGGCGCTTCCGGCCCGACGTCGTCGTCTCGGTCGGCGGCTACGCCTCGATGCCGTCGGTGTTCGCCGCGGGCCGCCTGGGGATTCCCGTCGTCGTCGTCAGCTACGATCTGCTGCCGGGTCGGGCGAGCCGACTCGCCGCGCGCGGCGCCGCCGCGTGCGCCGTGGCGTTCCCCGATTCACCGCTCCCGCGAGCGACCGTCACCGGTGCCCCGGTCCGCCGTGCGATCCTCGCCGTCGATCGCCGGCGCGATCGCGCCGCGGCCCGCCACGCGCTCGGTGTGCCGGCCAACCGCTTCCTGTTGGCGGTGATGGGCGGGTCGCAGGGGTCGGGCGCGCTCAACACCGCCATCGACGGGCTGCTCGAACGGCATGCGACGGATCGGTCGCTGGCGGTGCGCCACGTCGTCGGCGAGCGGTTCCTCGACGGCGCCCGCCCTGCGACCGGCGGCGACGACGGCGTCCTCTACCAGCCGGTCGGCTACGAGCCCGAGATGGCGCACGTGTACGCCGCGGCCGACCTGCTCGTCGGTCGCGGCGGCGCGAGCACCGTGCACGAGGTCGCCGTGACCGGCATCCCGGCCGTGCTGGTGCCGTGGGCCGGGTCGGCCGAGGACCACCAGACGCTCAACGTCCGCTGGCTCGCCGACGAGGCGGCCGCCGTCCACCTCCCGGAGGCCGACATCGACCAACTCGACGACGTCGTCCACCAGCTCCGCTTCGACCACGAGGAGCGCGCCGCGATCGCCGCCAACGCCCGGGAGATGGGGGAGGTCCACCGTTCCGGCGCCCTCGCCGATCTCATCATCGAGGTCGCGGCGCGGTGAGTGTGCCACGTCTCGGGGGGAACGTTCTCGTAGCCTGAGCACCGCTGTGACCCTCGCCGATCCGCCCCTCGACCTCTCCACCCCCCGCCGCCTCCACGTCATCGGTGCCGCGGGTCCCGGCATGAGCGCGATCGCGCTCGCCCTGGCCGAGATGGGCCACCACGTGTCCGGGGTCGACATCCGCGAGCGCCAGGTGCTCGACCGCCTGCGGGCCGCAGGCGTCGTCGTGCACGTCGGCCACTCGCGAGCGCACGTCGTCGGGTGCGATGCCGTCACCGCGTCGACCGCGATCCCCGACGACCTGAACGAGCTCGACGAGGCGCGCCGGCTCGGGATCCCGGCCCTGCGCCGGGCGGGCATGCTCGCGTCGATCTGTGCCCAGGCCCGGTCGCTCGGTGTCGCCGGCACGCACGGCAAGACCACCACGTCGTCGATGCTGATGCTGGTCATGGCGGCGGCCGGGCTCCGACCGAGCTTCGTGATCGGCGGTGACGTCGCCGACATGGGGACCGGCGCGCACTGGACCGGCGGCGAGTGGTTCGTCGTCGAGGCCGACGAGAGCGACGGCACCCACCTCGAGCTCCCGCTCCACGGCACGATCGTCACCAACATCGACGTCGATCACCTCGACCTGTACGGCACGCTCGACCGGATCGAGAAGTCCTTCGATCAGTACCTCGCCCAGATCGGCGGTCCCAAGGTCGTCTGCGGCGACGACCCCGCGGCGGCACGGATCGGGCGGGCCCACGGCGCGGTCACCTACGGGTTGTCGCCCGAGTGCGACGTCCGTGGGGTCGACGTGGAGCCGACGGGCGGGTCGTTCCGGTTCGCGGTCGAGCGTGGCGGCGCACGGATCGCCGAGATCGACCTGCCGCTGCGCGGTCTCCACAACGTGCGCAACGCGCTCGGCGCGCTGACGATGGCGACCGAGATCGGTGTCGACGCCGACGTCGCCGCGGCCGCGCTCGGCCGGTTCGGCGGTGTCGCCCGCCGCTTCGACGTGCGTGGTCACGACGGCGGCGCGACGTTCGTCGACGACTACTCCCACCTGCCCGCCGAGATCGACGCCGCCCTGCGCGCCGCCCGCGACTCGGGCGACGGGTGGCAGCGGGTCGTCGCGGTCTTCCAGCCGAACCGCTACCACCGGATCGCCGACATGTGGCAGGACTATGCCGACGCGTTCGAGGCCGCCGACCTGGTCGTGCTGACCGACATCTTCGCATCGGGCACGCAGCCGATCCCCGGCGTCACGGGCAAGCTGCTGGTGAACGCGGTCCTCGACGCCCACCCGGACGCCCGCGTCGTCTGGATGCCCGATCGGGGCGACCTCGTCGACTACCTCGCGCGGCACGTCCGCGCCGGCGACGTGTGCATCTCGATGGGGTGCGGCGACATCGCGACGTTGCCCGACGAGGTGCTCACCGCCCGAGGAGCCCGATGACCGCCGACGCCGACCTCGCCGTCGTCGAGGCGCTCGGCGACCGGGCCCGCCGGGACGTCCCGATCGGGCCGATGACCACCTACCGCGTCGGTGGGGCCGCACGGTGGTTCGTCGCCGCGACGACGGTCGACGACCTCGGGGCCGTCGCCCGCGCGAGGCAGGCGTCCGGTCTACCGGTCCTCGTCATCGGACGGGGGTCGAACATGTTGGTGTCCGATCGTGGCTTCGACGGCATCGCCCTGTCGATCGCCGATCTGTCCGTGGCCGATCGACCGGCGATCGACATCGACCACCAGGCCGCCGTCGTCACCGTTGCCGGCGGGGTGCTGCTCCCCGTCGCCGCCCGCCGGTCTGCGGCGGCCGGGCTCACCGGCTTCGAATGGGCGGTCGGGGTCCC
>CBFCWS010000029.1:0-14699 GCA_965601765.1 uncultured Ilumatobacter sp.
ACACACCCGCCGACACACCCATCGAGGAGACGCAATCCGTGAGCCGCACCGACGACACCCCGCCTGACGCGCCGGCACCGCCGTTGCCGCGACCGCAGCCGCTCGGCGTGCTCGACGGCACCGCCGGCCTGTTGCTGGTGCCCGGGCAGGTCGGCGCCGGGCAGGCGCTGACCGCGATCGCCGAGCTCGGTGTCCCCGACGACTGGCCGGATGCCGCGGCCACGCTCGCCGCGGTGCGCCGCGACGATCTCGACGGTGCGCTCGCGGCGCTCGGCGATGGGCCGGACGACGTCATCAACCGCCTGGTGCTCTCTCCCACACCCGAGCACCTGGAGGCAGCGCTGGCCGCTGCCGCCGGCGACCCGCGCCGCGGCGTGGTCGTCGCGGCAGCGGCCTACGCGAGCAACCTCTCCGACGAGCCACCGGTCGCCGACGGGGTCGACGGTGAGTTCGCCGTCCTCGCCCTGACGATGCGGGCGGCGCGGGCGATGGAGTTCACCGACGCCCCGGGTGCGCTGCGGCTGCTCAAGGAGGCCGCCGAGATCGCCGAGGGCGTCGGGCCCGCCCTGCACGGTCGCCTGCTCGGCATGGTCGCCGAGCACCGGTTCCGCACGCAGCACGCGATCGAGGCGTCGATCGAGTGGTACGACCGGGCGATCGACGTCCTCGCGTCGACCAACCTCGCCGAGGTCCGCGCGGGGCTCCAGCTCGAGCGTGGGCTCGCGCTCCATCAGCTCGCCGACGTCCAGCCCCACCGACTGATGCCGGCCATCCGGTCGTACCAGTCGGCATTGATCCAGTTCACCGAGGAGCGCGACCCGGAGCGGTTCGCGACGGCCAACATGCACATCGGGATCGCCTACCTGTCGCTGCCGATGACCCAGGCGACCGACCAGGTCCGCCTCGGGGTCGCGGTCCAGTCGCTGCGTGCCGCACTGCGCGTGTTCTCGCCCGACACGCACCCGTGGGAGTGGTCGTCGTCGAAGATGAACCTCGCCAACGCCCTGCAGTACCTCCCCTCGACGCACCGGGAGCAGAACCTGGCCGAGGCGGTCGAGATGTACGACGACGTGTTGGCGCACCGCTCGCGGGTGAGCGATCCCGCCGGCTACGCCCGGGTGCTGGCGAACCAGGCCAACGCCCTGGCCCATCTCGGCAGGTTCGAGACCGCGATCGAGAAGTACGTCGATGCCAGGGCACTGTTCGGCGCCGCGAACGAGCCCGACGTGATCGAGGTCATCGACGCCCAGCTCGCCGAGATCGACGCCGCCCGGGAGGCAGCCTCATGAACAGCACGCAATCGGCGGGGGTGGCGCGATGAGCTTCGTCGATCGCGCCCGACGGATCGACTCGGCCACCAACGCGATCGAGCGGATCGCCGACGCGGACGAGCGCGAGGCGGCCCGCGAGCTCGCGTCGGCGGTCGAGGGGCTGCACGAATCGGTGTTGCGGACGATCGTCGGGCGCCTGCGCGACGACGAGCGCGGGCGCGAGCTGCTGTACGAGCTCGTCGACGACCCCGAGGTCTACGCAGCGTTCGTCAAGGCCGAGATCGTGAAGCCGTCGCCGGCGATGCGGGCGATCCAGGTGCTCGACGGCGTGCGGCCCTACCTGACGAGCCACAACGGTGACGTCGAGCTGGTGTCGATCGAGGACGGCGTCGCGTACGTGCGACTGATCGGTGCCTGCGTCGGGTGCGGGTCGTCGACCGAGACGCTGCGCGACTCCGTGGCGCGAGCGCTGCTCGACCACCTGCCGGAGATCGAGGAGGTCCGCGAGGCGCCACCGGCCGACGCCCCGGCCCCGACGCTCATCCCCGTGAGCTCGATCGGGATCGGGCGACCCAAGGACACCGGATGACCGAGCTCGCTGCGGCCCCGGGCAGCACCGGGCCCACCGCGGGCCGCTGCCAGTTCCCGGCCGACGGTCCGTACCGTCCGGTGCGGTGGATCGGCGGGCCGAGCGCGACGGGCCTCGCACTGCCCGACGCCGCGCCGTCGCCGTCGACGATGTACGCGCCGCGCGCCGTCTGGCAGACCGACGACCACCTGATCGTCGCCGACACCGGCAACCACCGGCTGCTGATCTGGGACACCGCCCTGCCCGCCGTCGATCACGCCGGTGCCGATCACGTCGTCGGGCAGCCCGACATGACGAGCGAGGGACCCAAGCTCCTGTTCCTGCCGACCGGCATGTGCGTGCTGCCCGACGGACGGTTCGTCGTCGCCGATGCGTGGCACCACCGGCTCCTCGTGTGGGACGACGTCGCGTCGGCAGCGTCGCGGTCGGCTGCTTCGGTACCGGTCGTGCTCGGCCAGCCCGATGGGATCGACGGCGTCGACGAGGGTTGTGGGCCGCAGCGGTTCTACTGGCCCTTCGGTGTCGCGATGGTCGACGGGGTGTTCTGGGTGGCCGACACCGGGAACCGGCGCGTGCTCGGCTGGTCGGGCGGGCTCCCCGAGCCCGGCGTCGCCGCCGACGTGGTGCTCGGCCAACCCGACCTCACCTCCCGGGGCGAGAACCGCGACGACGCGGTCGCCGCCGACTCGCTGCGGTGGCCGCACGCGATCGCCGCGTCGGGCGACCTGCTGTTCGTCGCCGACGCCGGCAACCATCGCGTGCTGGGCTGGCGCGGCGAGATCGCGGGCGATCGGCCCGCCGACGTCGTCGTCGGCCAGCCCGACTTCACGTCGTCGTTCGAGAGCCCGTACCGCCCGCAGGGCAACCGTTCGTTCCGCTTCCCGTACTCGCTCGCGTCGGCGCCCGACGGCCGCCTCTTCGTCGGCGACACCTCGAACAATCGGATCGGGGTGATCGACGCGCCGGCGGCGACGTTCGACGCCGAGCCGACGGGCGCGGGGGTCGACCGGATGCTCGGCCAGTCGAGCTTCGACGGCAACGGCGAGAACCGCTGGGACCGCGTCGAGCACGACAGCCTGTGCTGGCCGTACGGTCTGTCGTACCACGAGCACGCGGACGGTGGCCGGCTCGCCGTTGCCGACTCGGGCAACAACCGCGTCACCATCTGGGGTGCCAAGCTGTGACCGTGCTCGCCGATCTGCCGCTCGCGACGACCATCCGGCGCCGCCTCACCGTCACCGGTGTCGTGCAGGGTGTCGGCTTCCGGCCGTACGTGCACGCGCTCGCGTCCGAGCTCGCGCTGGCCGGTCTGGTCGGCAACGACGAGAGCGGGGTGTTCATCGAGATCGAGGGCGACGTCGGCGTCGTCGAGGAGTTCACCCGCCGGCTCCCGTCCGAACCGCCACCGCTCGCGCAGATCGACCGCATCGACGTCGGTGTCGTGGTCCCGCGCGGCGACGCCGGGTTCTCGATCGTCGCGTCGTCCGGCGCCGACGGTCCGCGGACGCTGGTGCCGCCCGACGTCGCCACCTGCGACGACTGCCTCGCCGAGCTCGACGATCCGGCCGACCGGCGCCACCGGTACCCGTTCGTCAACTGCACCAACTGCGGGCCGCGCTTCACGATCATCCGCGACCTGCCCTATGACCGCCCGTCCACGACGATGGCGGGGTTCGAGATGTGTGCGGCGTGCGCGTCCGAGTACGCCGACCCCTGCGACCGGCGGTACCACGCGCAGCCGGTGGCGTGCCCGGCCTGCGGCCCGCAGCTCGCGTACGAGCCCCGCGGCCCGGCCGGACCGCGCCTCGTCGGGACCGACGTCGTGCTCGCCGCGGTGCAGCGGGTGTTCGCCGACGGTGGCGTCGTCGCCGTCAAGGGGCTCGGCGGGTACCACCTCGCCTGCGACGCGACCGACGACGTCGCGGTCGCGACGTTGCGGGAGCGCAAGGGCCGGGGCGCCAAGCCGTTCGCGGTGATGGTGCCCGATCTCGACGCCGCCCGGTCGCTCGCTTCGGTGGATCCGACCGAGGCCGGCGCGCTCGTCTCGCCGGCCCGTCCGATCGTGCTGCTCCGCGCCCGTCCCGACACGCCGCTCGCGGCGGCGGTCGCGCCCGACAACCCGCTCGTCGGCGTCATGGTCGCCTACACGCCGCTGCACCACCTGCTGTTCCGCGGCGTGCCCGGCACCGATGTCGAGCCGCCGCGTCTGCTCGTGATGACGTCCGGCAACCGGTCGGACGAGCCGATCTGCTTCGACGACGACGACGCCCGCGTCCGGCTCGCCGATCTGGCCGACGCGTTCTGCACCCACGATCGTCCGATCGAGGTGCCCTGCGACGACTCGGTCGTGCGGGTCGTCGCCGGCGAGGTCCAGCCGATCCGCCGTTCCCGGGGGTACGCACCGGTCCCGGTCCGGCTCCCGTTCGACGCGCCGCCGGTGCTCGGCGTCGGCGGCGAGCTGAAGAACACGTGCTGTGTCGCGTCGGGCCGTCATGCGTGGGTGGGGCAGCACATCGGTGACATGGAGCACCTCGCCACCCTCTCGGCCTTCGCCGCGAGCGTCGAGGCCTTCACGACGATGTATCGCGCCCGCCCCGTCGCCTACGGCGTCGACCGCCACCCCGGGTACCTGACGCGACGCTGGGCGCTCGAACGCGTCGGCCGCGAGCACGGCGACCGCGCGCCTGACGGCCGTGACGGCGGGGACGGCGTCACCGGCTCCGACGGCGACGGCGTCCGGATCGTCGACGTCCAGCACCACCACGCCCACGTGGCCGCCGCGATGGCCGAGCACGGGCTCGCCGTCGCCGACGAGGTGCTCGGGTTCTCCTTCGACGGGACCGGCTACGGCGAAGCCGACGACGGCACCGCGCAGATCTGGGGCGGCGAGGTGCTCGTGGCGGGGTACGCCGGTTTCGAGCGGGTCGCGCATCTCCGTCCGCTCCCGCTGCCCGGCGGTGACGAGGCGGTGCGCAACCCCTGCCGCATCGCCCTCGCCTACCTCACCGCACTCGGCGTCCCCGCCGGGGACGACCTCCCCGCGGTCGCGGCGTGTGACGACGTCGAGCGGCGCGTGATCCCCCGGCAGGTCGAGCGGGGCGTCGCCTGCACGCCGACCACGAGCATGGGCCGCCTGTTCGACGCGGTCAGCTCGCTGCTCGGGGTTCGCCATCGGATCAGCTACGAGGCGCAGGCGGCCATCGAGCTCGAGCACGTCGCCGAGCAGGGCGAGCCCGGCGCCGTGGCATTGCGGTTCGGCTGCGACGACGGCACGATCGACGCCGGGCCGGTGCTCGCCGACCTCGCCCGCCACGTCCGGTCGGGCGCACGGGTCGCCGACCTCGCGCTCGCGTTCCACGTCGCGGTGGCCGACGCGATCGCCTGCCTCGCCGAGCGGTACGCCGCCGGCCGCCCGGTGGTGCTCACCGGCGGGGTGTTCCAGAACGCGCTGCTCACGAGCCTCGCGCGCGAACGACTCGACGGCTTCGAGGTCCTCACCCACCACCTCGTCCCGCCCAACGACGGTGGGTTGTCACTCGGACAGGCGGTCATCGCCGCCGTCGCGATGCGCAGCATCGCAGAAGGGAGCTCATGATGTGTCTCGGTGTACCCGGCAAGGTGACCGACATCCGCGACGACCGCGGGACCAGGATGGCGACGGTCGACTTCGGTGGGGTCACCAAGGAGATCTGCCTCGCCTACGTGCCCGACGCGGCGGTCGGTGACTACACGATCATCCACGCCGGCTTCGCGATCTCGCTGCTCGACGAGGAGTCGGCGCTGGAGACGTTGGCGATGATGCGCGAGGTCGGCCTGCTCGACGACGAGCTGGGCCTCGACGACTCGATGTTGGCCCAGGTCGACACGTCGACACCGCGGTCGTCACCACCGCCGGGGGCCGACCGGTGAAGTACCTCGACGAGTTCAACGACCCCGACCTGGCCGCCGGGTTGTTCGCCGAGATCGACCGCCGGGCCACGCGACCGTGGGCGATCATGGAGGTCTGCGGCGGGCAGACCCACTCGATCATCCGCAACGGCATCGACCAGCTCCTGCCGGACCGGATCGAGCTGATCCACGGGCCGGGGTGCCCGGTCTGCGTCACCCCGCTCGAGATGATCGACCGGGCGCTGGCGATCGCCGCTCGCCCCGAGGTGGTCTTCTGCTCGTTCGGCGACATGTTGCGGGTGCCGGGCAGCACCCATGACCTGTTCTCGGTGCGGGCCCGCGGCGGTGATGTTCGCGTCGTGTACTCGCCCCTCGATGCGGTCGAGATCGCGGAGAGCGAGCCGGAGCGCCAGGTCGTGTTCTTCGGGGTCGGGTTCGAGACGACCGCGCCGGCGAACGCGATGGCCGTGTTCCAGGCCCGCCAGCGGGGCATCGACAACTTCTCCATGCTGGTGAGCCACGTCCTCGTGCCGCCCGCCATCGAGGCCCTGATGAGCGGCGGTACGTCGCGGGTCGACGGCTTCCTCGCCGCCGGCCACGTCTGCACGGTCATGGGCACGTCACAGTACGAACCGCTCGCCGAACGGTTCGAGGTGCCGATCGTGGTCACCGGGTTCGAGCCGCTCGACGTGCTCGACGGCATCCGGCGGACCGTGATCCAGCTCGAGGAGGGCCGCGCCGCCGTGGAGAACGCCTACTCGCGCGCCGTTCGGCCCGAGGGCAACCCGGCGGCGCAGCGCATGCTCGACGACGTCTACGAGGTCTGCGACCGACCGTGGCGCGGCATCGGCATGATCCCGCAGAGCGGCTGGCGCCTCGCGCCGGCGTACGCGGCGTTCGACGCCGAGCAGCGCTTCGACGTCGGTGAGCTGCAGGTCGACGAGCCCGATGCGTGCCGCGCCGGCGAGGTGCTCCAAGGGCTGATCAAGCCGGACGAGTGCGAGTGCTTCGGCACGACGTGCACGCCGCGCACGCCGATGGGCGCGACGATGGTCTCGAGCGAGGGCGCGTGTGCGGCCTACTTCCAGTATCGGCGGGTGAGCGCGCCCGTGACCGTCGGGAGCGCCGGCGGCGGCACCGATGGCTGAGATCGGCGCCCGCTCAGACGACGCCGCCCTCGCCACCTCCGACGACATCGAGGGCTGGACGTGCCCGATGCCGCTGCGCGACCAGGAGCGGGTGGTGCTCGGCCACGGGGGCGGCGGCAAGCTCTCCGGTGAGCTCGTCGAGCACCTCTTCCTCCCGGCGTTCGGCGCCGCCGCCGAGGCCGCGACGCCGACCGACTCGGCCGTGCTCGAGCTGGAGGTCGGGGGCGCCTCGGGCGCCCGGCTCGCCTTCACGACCGACAGCTACGTGGTGCAGCCGCTGTTCTTCCCGGGGGGCAACATCGGCGAGCTCGCGGTGCACGGGACGGTCAACGACCTCGCGATGAGCGGCGCCCGACCGATCGCACTGTCGACCGGGTTCATCCTCGAGGAGGGCCTCGAGCTCGAGGTGCTCCAGCGGGTCGCTGCGGCGATGGGCCGGGCGGCTGAGCGGTCCGGGGTCCGGCTCGCCACGGGCGACACCAAGGTCGTCGAGCAGGGTCACGGCGAAGGGGTGTACGTCAACACCGCGGGCGTCGGCATCGTGCCGGCCGGCGTCGACCTGTCGCCGAGCCACATCCGACCCGGGGATGCGATCGTGCTCTCCGGCGCGATCGGCGCCCACGGGGTGGCGGTGCTCAGCGTTCGGGAGGGCCTCGAGTTCGGCACCGAGATCCGGTCCGACACGGCTCCGCTGGCGTCGATGGTGGCCGCGGTGCTCGACGCGGTTCCGGACGCCCACGCGATGCGCGACTGCACGAGGGGTGGTCTGGCGGCCAGCCTGTGCGAGTTGGCGGAGACCGCCGGCGTGGGCGTCGAGTTCGACGAACGTGCGGTGCCGGTGCCCGAGGCCGTGCGCGCGGCCTGCGGGTTCCTCGGTCTCGACCCGATCCACGTCGCCAACGAGGGTCGGATGGTCGCCTTCGTCCCCGCGGATCGCGCCGACGCGGTGGTGGCCGCGATGCGGACCGATCCCGCCGGAGCCGGGGCGGTCCGCATCGGCACCGTCGTCGAGCGGCATCCGGGTGTCGTCGTCGCCCGCACCGGCCTCGGCGCGACGAGGGTCGTCGACCGCCCGCTGGGTGAACAACTCCCCAGGATCTGCTGACGTTCAGCACGGTCCCCGGGTACACGCAGGCCCCTCCCGGCCGGTCGCGCATGGTGCCTGGCACGTTGCGCGACAGGGCGTCATGTGAGCGGTGGGGGACTCACGGTGGGCGGCATCTGCGCCGTCAGTATCCTGTCGCCCATGCGTGTCGGAGTGGTCGGTGCAACGGGACAGGTCGGCGGCGTCATGCGTCGTCTGCTCGTCGAACGGGACTTCCCCGTCGACGAGATCCGGTTCTTCTCCTCGGCGAGGTCGGCGGGGACGACGCTGCCCTGGCGCGACACCGAGGTCGTCGTCGAGGACGCGGCGACCGCTGATCCGAGCGGGCTCGACATCGCGCTCTTCTCGGCGGGGGCCACCGGCTCACGGGCGCTCGCGCCGAGGTTCGCCGACGCCGGCGCGACGGTGATCGACAATTCGTCCGCGTTCCGGATGGACCCCGACGTGCCGCTCGTCGTCAGCGAGGTCAACGGGCACCTCGTCCACGACCTGCCCAAGGGCATCATCGCCAACCCCAACTGCACGACGATGGCGTTCATGCCGGTCGTGAAGCCGTTGCACGACGAGGCCGGCCTGACCCGGCTGGTCGTCTCGAGCTACCAGGCGGTGTCGGGGAGCGGCCTCGCCGGCGTGGACGAGCTCGACAAGCAGGTGCGCGAGGTCGCCGACCAGTCGGCGACGCTGACCCACGCCGGTCACACCGTGCAGTTCCCCGCTCCGGAGAAGTACGTCAGGCCGATCGCGTTCAACGTGGTCGCGATCGCCGGTTCGCTGGTCGACGACGGCAGCGGCGAGACCGACGAGGAGCAGAAGCTGCGCCGCGAGAGCCGCAAGATCCTCGACATCCCCGACCTGCGCGTGTCGGGTACCTGTGTCCGCGTGCCGGTCTTCACCGGTCACTCGTTGTCGATCAACGCCGAGTTCGCTCGCCCGCTGTCGGTGGAGCGCGCGGGTGAGCTGCTCGCCGAGGCCCCGGGGGTGGTCACGACCGACGTTCCCAACCCGGTCGAGGCGTCCGGACAGGATCCGAGCTTCGTCGGCCGCGTGCGCCGGGACGAGGGTGTCCCCGACGGCCGCGGCCTGGCGCTGTTCGTCAGCAACGACAATCTGCGCAAGGGTGCCGCGCTCAACACCATCCAGATCGCGGAGCTGCTCGTCTGAGAGCACGACCGGTGGGACCGACGTCGTGAGATGAGGCCATCGCGATCGCACTCGAGATCGTCCTGGCCGGTCCTGGCGGTGGTGTTGCTCGGCGTGGGTGTCGTCGCCCTGGGCGTCGCATCGCTCGACGCGGCGGCCGACGACGTCGAGGTCGGCGTGGTCGCCGCTGCCGGCGACCGATCGCCGGCAGCGAACCCGTCGGTCGAGGGCCCCGACGTCGACTGCTCGCTCGCCGCGAGCGTGACGGTGGGAGCGACCGGTCCCGACGTCGTCTGTGTGGAGTCCCAGCTCGTCGCCGTGGGTGCGCTCACCGATGTCGCCCCCGACGCCGTCTTCGACGGGACGACCCGGGCCGCGGTCGAGCGCTTCCAGGCCGCGAACGCGCTGGACATCGACGGGGTCGTCGGGTTGCGGACTGCGAACGAGCTCGCGATCGCTTCCCGCGCACGCCGTACCGGGGCCTCGACGTGTCCGGACCACGGGCGCGCCGCCGTCGTCGACCGCGAGAGCCAGCGCGCCTGGCTGTGCGAGCAGGGAGCGATCCTCGAGGTGATGCCGATCACCTCGGCGCGCTCCCAACCCGACCCGGGGACGTACGCGGTGTACGCCAAGGACATGCACTCGTCGTCGGTGTTCGGTGACTACTCCACGATGACGCACTTCGTCGCGTTCACCCACGGGGAGTACCAGGGCGCCCGGATCGCGATCCACAGCGTGCCGCGAGACGCGGCCGGCGACTTCGTCCAGCCGCTCGACAGCCTGGGAACGGCCGACCGGCACGGCGACTCGTCCGGGTGCATCCGGGTCGCGCCCGGCGACGCCGAGCTGATCTGGGATCGGCTCGAGATCGGCGACACCGTCACCGTCATCTCCTGACGGGCATCTCCCGACGGGGCAACGGGGCGCGACGGGGTCAGGTGGGCCAGCCGTCGCGGGCGATCGTACGGTTCGTGTAGCGCGGATCGTCGGTGACCTCGATGCCGAACCACGGCGGGGCGACGAAGGCCCGGGACGTCTCGACATCGGGGAACTCGACCTCGACGAGCCGGTGGCCGGCGAGGTGGCCGTCGAACTCGTCGTACTCGGCGACCAGCCCGTCGCCGACCTCGACGTGGAAGCGCCGCTTGGCGATGCGGAGCTCCGTCCCGACCTCCCAGAGGGCGGCGAACTCGTCCGCGTCGAGGTCGCGCTCGATCTCGTGGCGCACCAGACCGGTGCCCGTCTTGATCGTGAGCACGAACCGGCCGTCGGCCCGCCGGACGCGGACCGACGGCGGGCCGGTCGACAGGTACGCCTGCTCGATCACGGTCGGCGCGGGGAGGTCGGGCGGTGCCTCGGTGACGAGGAAGCGGCGCTCGATCTCGATCATCGGGCCGAGCGCTCCCGGATCAGCACGAGCACGGTGCGTCGCCGCACTTCGGGCATCCGTCGCGGTAGCGCTCGATCACCTCGGTGAGATCGACGTCGACCTGGTTGGCGAGCGACGCCACCCACGCGAGCACGTCGGAGAACTCGTGCTCGATCTCCGCACGCGTGCCCTTGCGCACGGCCTGCGCGAGCTCACCGAGCTCCTCGGTCAGCCACGCGACGGTCGGTGCGACGCCGCGGTCGCGGTCGAGCTCGCCGTAGGTGCGCTCGATCACCTCCTGGAGCTCCCGCAGGTCCACGATCGCACGGTACCGCAGCCGACCCCGCTGTCGGGCGCCGCCGTGCCGATCGGTACCATCAACCCCATGGCATCGATCCACGACCTCGAGATGACGAGCATCGACGGTGATCAGGTGCGGTTCGACGCGTTCCGCGAGCAGGTGCTGCTGATCGTGAACGTGGCGAGTGCCTGAGGTCTCACCCCCCAGTACGCAGGTCTGCGTACGCTCCACCACAGCTCCGACCGCATCACGGTGATGGGCTTCCCGTGCAATCAGTTCGGGAACCAGGAACCGGGCAGCGAGGCGGAGATCAAGGAGTTCGTGACGTCGACGTACGACGTCGACTTCCCGATGTTCGCCAAGATCGAGGTCAACGGCGACGGTGCCTGCGAGCTCTACCGGATGCTCAAGGCGGCCCAGCCCGGCGACGGCGCGACCGCCGAGATCACGTGGAACTTCGAGAAGTTCCTCGTCGACCCCGACGGCGAGGTCGTCGCACGCTACGCGCCCACGGTCACCCCTGAACAGGTCGCGGCCGACATCGCGGACCGCTTCCCGGAGCTCGTGTAGGGCGATCCCCGCGCAGCGGCCCGACAGTGCGAGAGCCGGGCTCGTCGGGTGGTACCACCCGGACGCCATCATGGGCCGGGTGGTGAACGTTCGTACGGTGAAGCTCCCCGGGGCCGGTGTGGAGCTCGCCGCCGATCTCTACGGCGACGAGCGTGACCCTCCGGTGCTGTTCCTCCACGGCGGCGGCCAGACCCGCCATGCATGGGGTGGCGCCGCTGCGTCGGTCGCCGCGGCGGGCAACTTCGCGCTCTCGGTCGACCTGCGCGGGCACGGGGACAGCGACTGGAGTCCCGCCGGCGACTACGGGATGGATCCGTTCGCCGACGACGTGCGGACGATCGCGAGCTCGCTCGGGCGCGCGCCTGCGCTCGTCGGCGCCTCGCTCGGCGGGCTGGCATCGCTCGTCGCCGTCGGTGAGACCGAGGGCCCGGTGGCGCGCAAGCTCGTGCTGGTCGACGTCGCCCCGCGCATCGAGACCGAAGGGCGCGTCCGGATCCAGGAGTTCATGCGGGCCGGGCTGCGCGGGTTCGACACCATGGAGGACGCAGCCGACTCGGTCGCAGCGTTCATCCCGCACCGGCCGCGACCCGACGACCTGTCGGGCCTGGCCAAGAACCTCCGGCGGCGCGGCGACGATCGCTGGTACTGGCACTGGGATCCGCGCTGGATCTCGGGGAAGGCCGGGGTCGACGGGCAGGAGTCGCTCGTGCACCACGGCCGCCTGTGCGAGGCGGCCCGCCACGTCACCGTACCGACGCTGCTCGTGCGCGGCCGGATGAGCGACATCGTGTCGGACGAGTCGGTCCGCGAGCTGCGAGCGCTCATCCCGCACGCCGAGGTCGTCGACGTCGCCGGGGCCGGTCACATGGTCGCCGGCGATCGCAACGACGCGTTCAACCGTGCGGTGATCGACTTCGTCGCGGATTGAGTCGGCCGGGATCCGGTTCGCACGGCACCGTGGCGACGATCCGGTAGACGGCACCGGTCGGGCGCAGGTGGCTGACGACGATCGCCACCTCGTCGATCGTGAACGCCGCCTGGAACGGGGCGCCGAGCAGCGATGAGTCGACCGGGCCCTTGGTGCGCGCCACCGTGAGGTGCCCGAAGAAGGGCCGCCGGCGCCGGTCGCCCAACCCGCCGATGCTCCGGTCGACGGCGCGCACGAGGTCGTCGGCACCGCTGACGGGGATCACCAACTGCCGATCGTCGAGCCGGACGACCTCCGGCCCGAGCTCGACCGCCGCGATCGGGAGCGACGCCTCGGCGACGAGATCGATGACCGCATCCGGGTCGACATCGCCGCAGAACCGGAGGGTGACGTGCCAGTTCTCCGGCCGGATCGGTCGCACCCCCGGTTCGTCGACGTCGCACACGTCGTCGAGCCGCTCGGCGACCTCGGGCGACGGCCATGCCGCCACGAACGTGCGCGACGTCGGAGCCACGGCACCAGTCTCGCACGACTCGGAGCAGGCGTCGTCGGCCTCCGACGCGGATACGGTGCGGCGGCGTGAGCGTCGTCGCCTGGATCGCGGTCGGCCTGATCGCCGGCCTCCTCGCACGCTGGGTGGCCCGCGACGACCGCACCGGGTGCATCTACACCGTGGTCATCGGCGTGCTCGGCGCGCTCATCGGCGGCGCGCTCATGTCGGCGATCGACGAGGAGGGCGTGAACGACTTCTCGCTGCGGTCGATCGTGGTCGCGGCGCTCGGTGCCGTGCTCCTGCTGCTCGTGCTGCAGGCGATCGCGGGTCGCAGATCGCGTCGTTGATCGCGCCCGACGGTTCCCGCCGGGTCAGGGCCGACCGGCGCGCGCGAGATCGACGGGCCGTTGGTAGATCGCTCCGGCACGGCGCCCGGCGACGTCGCCCGGGTCGGGCCCCGGGGCGCACATCGCGAACAGGGTGCGTCCGTCGTCACCACCGAGGGCGCACGCGAACGCCGGCTGCGGCGTGGCGAACACGTCGGTGACCTCGCCGCCCTCGCGCACGCGGAGGAGTTGGCTCCCGACCGCGTCGGCGAACCAGAGCGCCCCGCCGGTGTCGAGCGCGCAGCCGTCGGGCGACGTACCGGGGACGCTGGCCCACGTGCGTCGTCCGGCGAGGGAGCCGTCGGATCCGATGTCGAAGGCGACGAAGTCGCCCCCGAAGGTCTGGGCGACGATCAGCGTCGAACCGTCCGGTGTGATCACCGACCCGTTCGGGAACCGCATGTCGGCCGCCGCCGGACCGGCGGTGCCGTCGGGGGCGATGCGCGCGAGGGTCGCGAGCTGGAACTGCGAGCGGGCCTCGAGGTCGAACCCGAAGTTACCGACGTACGCGGTGCCGTCGGCGGCCACGACCATGTCGTTGCAGTACCCGCTCGCGATGTCGGCGAGATCGGCGTGGGGATGCATCGCTCCGTGCGGGTCGAATCGCACGACCCGGCGCTGGGTCATGAGGACGGCGAGGAGCTGGCCGTCGGGCAGCCAGCCCAGGCCGGACGGCCGGTCGGGCAGATCGCCGTGCTCGACGCGCCGATCACCGGACGGGCCGACCGAGTAGATCGCCGCCTGGTAGAAGTCGGAGTACCAGAGCCGGCCGTCGTGCCAGCGCGGACCCTCGCCGAAGTCGACCCCGTCGACGAGGAGATCCCACTCGATCACGAGACCGGTCCTCCTGCGACCAGCCGGCCCGCCGATCCGCGTTGCTGCGGGCCGCCCGCGCCGGGCCGGAGCGTGTCGGTCGGTGCGTTGTCCATCGGTCTCGGCGCTCTGTCTCGTCGGGCGGGGCTGCCCGCCCGCCCAGTCTGGCATGATGCTCGCGCCGGCGGCCTCGTCGGGTTCCCGGGAGGGCCCGACCGCCCCGAGACGGGTGCGCCGGGTCGCGTACGCTCGCGGGCATGACGACGTCCGAACACGATCCGGTCGAGACCGCCGTCGCGGTCGGGTTCGACGGGGGTGCGATCGTCGATTCGCTCAACCGGCTCCTGCGGCTCCGGACCTCGCCGGTGGCGATGAAGCGCTTCCGGACCCTGGCCGACATGGAGCAGGTGCCGCGGCTGCGCCGGCCGACGGCGATCCACACGACCGACCAGATCGTCGGTCAGGCGGCCCGCAACGGCTGGACGGTCGGGTTCACCGCCGACGATCTCGTCGGCGACCAGTGCGCCGCCGTCGTCGGTTTGCACCCCCGCGACGACGAGTGGCTCGCGGGCCGGCGGTACGCGGGCGTCTGGTACGGGACCGCGGAGGACGCCGCGGCGCACCAGGCGGCGATGGCCACGCCACCCTTCGGCGAGTACGAGGGCCTCGTCGTGTCACCGCTCGCGAGCGGCCGCCTC